>JAFGXX010000195.1 GCA_016936435.1 Bacteroidales bacterium | reverse complement strand
TTTCGTTGTGCGGATAAACCATGCATCGAGAGGATAATAGAGCACCGGCCTGTCGGTACGCCAGCAATGTGGATAGCTGTGGACCTGCTTCTCGATCCTGAATACTTTTCCTGCCTGTTTGAGCATTACGGCTATGTCGACGTCGAGAGTGTCTGAGTCGGACGATAATCTGGCATCATATTCATTCTTTACCGGCCGTCCGGCATAGGGTGAATAGGTCGTTACATTCACCCGCTCCCTTACAAAATCCTCGTCAAGATCCGCTATTGGTATCATATAACCTTTCTTGTCGACCATCGGACTCATCGTGCCGTCTTTTTTTCTCAGAAGCATGGGAGGTACTCCGTTTTCCTTTCCGATCTTATAGTCGTCGGCACCGAACGTAGGTGCTATATGAACTATTCCTGTTCCATCTTCAGTTGTTACAAAATCACCTGTCAGCACCCTGAATGCTCCGCTGTCGGGCTTTACCCAGTCAATAAGCTGCTCGTAGCTGAGTCCTTCCAGTTTACTTCCCGGAAATTCATCGAGGACTTTGAAAGGTATCTTTTTATCGCCGGGTTTATATTCGGAAAAATGCAATCCGGTATTTGTTTCAGGAAAGAATGAATTAAGAAGATCCCTGGCAAGAATAACGGTGACAGGCTCTCCCGAATAAGGATTAAAACTTCTGACCTTAACATAATGAATCTCACTTCCCACAGCCAGAGCTGTGTTTGAAGGAAGCGTCCATGGCGTTGTTGTCCAGGCCATTATGTGTACAGCCTCAGTGTCGGTGTTCCTGAAAAGGAAATCTGATTTCTGATCGTGGACAAGTTTGAAAAGAGCCACGCAGGTTGTATCCTTTACATCCCTGTAACAACCCGGAAGGTTCAGTTCATGTGAACTGAGGCCGCTACCTGCAGCGGGCGAATATGGCTGAATGGTGTAATCCTTATACAGTACTCCTTTGTCGTAAAGCTGCTTCAGAAGCCACCAGAGAGTTTCAATGTAGCGGTTATCGTAGGTCACATACGGGTGATCCATATTTACCCAGTAGCCCATTTTTCTGGTAAGATCCTCCCACTGGTCGGTATATCGCATCACATCTTTCTTACACTCCCTGTTGAAATCCATGATCGATATCTTTGTCCCTATATCTTCCTTTGTGATGCCAAGGGCTTTTTCAACTCCCAGTTCCACAGGCAGTCCGTGGGTATCCCAGCCTGCTTTTCTTCTTACCATATATCCGCACTGGGTTTTGTAGCGACAAATTGCATCCTTGATAGTCCGGGCCATTACGTGATGTATCCCCGGAATACCGTTGGCTGAGGGCGGGCCTTCAAAAAAAATGAATTCTCCTTTTCCGTCTGTTTCACGGATACTCTTATGAAAGGTGTCCTCTCTGTCCCATAATTCGAGTATATCCCTGTTTACCTTCGAAAGATCGAGGTTCTTATACTCGGGAAAGCGCTTTTTCATTAGTGTGGATGCTTTAAAAATTGAACGCGCAAAGATAATAAAAGAGGAGCAATTATTAAATATAGACAGAAGGGGGGAGAGGGAGAGGGGGGGAAGGGGGGAAACTAAAAACTCCATTTATCGGGATGGCTAAGCATATTAACCAGCTTCCCAAGTATCCTTTCATATTCATTCATTAGTTTTTGATATTTAATGTCCTCAATGTAACCGCACTCCAGAGAATAATCCAGCCAGACCTGAGTTTCAGATGCTTCACCTTCAGAATCAGAAAGTTTAGATACAAAAGCTTTTTCATATCTTCTTTTTCTGAAAGCTTCGGCTAAATTGGCACAAACAGATCTTGAACTTCTCCTAATTTGTGATGTTAATGAATAAATCTCCTCTTTTGGGAAAGATTTTGTAATCTGAAAAATTTCCATTGAAACTTTAAATGCTAATTGATATACAATCAGCTCTTTGTGTGATTTGATTAAATTCATGACTTTACTTTTTTAAACAACGAGACATATAAAGATAAAAAATTTCTTTTATCCCCCCTTCCCCCCCTCTCCCCCTCCCCCTTTCTCCTATTCTTTCCTTATCCCATTCATTTTAATAATTGTGCTATTTTTATCTGAAACTAATTTCTATGAAGAAACTTGTCATTCTCACGGGTGCCGGCATGTCGGCTGAAAGCGGGATCCGGACTTTCAGGGATGCCGGGGGCATGTGGGAAGAGTATGATGTTTACGAGGTGGCATCTCCGATGGGCTGGGCAAAAAACAGGGATCTGGTACTTAGATTCTACAACGAGCGCAGACGCCAGCTTCAAAAATGTAAGCCAAACGCGGGCCATTACGGTGTGGCAGAGCTGCAGAAATATTTTGATGTCCACGTTATTACCCAGAACGTCGACAATCTGCATGAGCGGGCAGGAAGCAGGAAGGTTTTGCATCTTCATGGCGAACTTACAAAGGCAAGAAGCATAGCTTTTCCGGATCTTGTCTACGACATCGGATACAAGGACATTAATCCGGGAGACCTGTGCGAAAAAGGAGCTCAGCTCCGACCTCATATAGTATGGTTTGGCGAAGCGGTTCCCCTGATGGACGAAGCTGTGAAATTAACATCTGCTGCCGATATCTTTGTCGTAATAGGATCGTCGCTGAATGTCTATCCGGCAGCCGGTCTTATGGATTATACCTCACCCGGATGCCAGCTGTGGCTGATTGATCCGAATGATGTCACCATAGCACACGGACTTAAAGTCAATATTATCAGGGAACCTGCGTCAAAGGGAGTTGAAATCCTGATCAAAAGGCTTCTTGAAGCTGAATTACACGATTCGCGCTCATAATTTCTTTATAATGTCCTGAAAGGGAATCCTGCATTTTTATTTCTAATTTTACCGCGATGAAGAAAGGCAGACATATTATCGTTGCCGTTACAGGGGCCAGCGGTTCCGTATATGCAAAGGAACTGCTTGCTAAACTCAGTTCCATGAAAGACCGGCCTTTTGAAATTGCTGTAATCTTTTCAGATAATGCTGAAGCTATATGGCTGCATGAAACAGGAAGCAGTTTCACTGCCGTCAAACCGGTAACCCTTTACAGGAACAATGATTTCAATGCTCCCTTCGCATCAGGGTCTTCCAGTTTCGATACGATGATAATATGCCCGGCATCAATGGGTATTACCGGAAGGATTGCAGGGGGTGTCTCCGACGATCTTATTACCCGGGCTGCCGACGTGATGCTCAAGGAGAGAAGAAAACTTATCCTTGTTCCGCGAGAAACACCGCTGAACCTTATCCATATAAGGAACATGGAGACGCTGACACTCGCCGGTGCGATAATATGCCCTGCGTCCCCTTCATTCTACAGTAAACCCCAAACCATTCAGGAACTGGTGATGACAGTCGTTGAACGGGTGCTTACCCTGGGTGGTTTTGATGTACCTACATTTCGCTGGATGCAGAATGATTGACAAAAAGATCGTAAGCTTTTTTAAAAAACACCATGTGCTGACTATTGCCACATGTGCCGGTAATGAACCCTGGTGTGCAAACTGTTTCTACGTTTACCTGGAGGATGAAAATGCCCTTGTCTTTACAACCGATACTGAAACCCGGCACGGAGCTGAGTTTCTTAAAAATGAACTAGTTGCAGGTTCTGTTGTACTCGAAACCAGGATTATCGGCAGGATACGGGGTATCCAGTTTCAGGGGCTGGCAAAAGAAATACCCGAAGAGCATGAGTCCTTAGCACGTAATGCATATCTTAAAAGGTTCCCTGTTGCCATGCTGATGGAAACACACCTGTGGATTGTGAAACTCACATACATCAAATACACCGATAACAGACTTGGCTTCGGGAAGAAGCTGATCTGGCCCTGAGCCGCGACTATTTCCC
>JAFGXX010000194.1 GCA_016936435.1 Bacteroidales bacterium | reverse complement strand
GACTCGGTTCGAACGCTCCTCCCCTTCGTTCTCGCCGCCCCTTGATCCGGAATATGGTTTGTAATCTCAAATAATTAAAAAAGGGTGTCCTTAAGCACCCTCTCTTTGTGATCCCGGGGCGACTCGAACGCCCAACCAACAGAACCGGAATCTGTCATTCTATCCATTGAACTACGGGACCAAATCAAGGGCAAAATTAACATCAAATAGCTGGTTTTACAACTATTTGACAAAGATTTCATATTTTCGCAGGCTTAAAGAGACAGAAGACCGGAGACGGAAGACCGAAGTATTAATCAATGAATGCTAAATTCAAGTTTGAAAACCTGACCATATGGCAGAAAGCCATGGATTACGGCGAAATGATTTACAAGCTATCCAAACCATTCCCCAAAGAGGAATTGTATAATCTGATTTCACAAATCCGCCGTGCTGCTGATTCCGTTTCTCTGAATATCTCAGAAGGCTCAATCGGCCAGTCTGACCTTGAACAGAAAAGATTTATCGGGATTGCAATCCGTTCCCTTGCGGAGGTTGTAACCTGCCTGCATAAAGCCTTAAGGAGAGAATATATTTCTGATGCTGAATTCAATCAAGCCTATGAATATGCTTATAATTTAATGAATATGATGGTAGCCTTTAAAAAGAAAATCGGATGAGATCATTTTTTTATTCCCCCCTTCCGTCTTCGGTCTTCCGTCTTCCGTCTTCGGTCTTCCGTCTTCGGTCTCCGGTCTTCGGTCTCCGGTCTTCGGTCTTCAGTCTCCGGTCTCCGGTCTTCGGTCTTCAGTCTTCGGTCTCCGGTCTTCGGTCTCCGGTCTTCGGTCTTCAGTCTTCAGTCTTTATGAATTAATTATGGAATACAACTTCACCGCAATAGAAAAAAAATGGCAGCAATACTGGGAGGAAAATCTTACCTTTAAAACCCCCGACGACCTTTCCAACCCCAATAAATGCTACATTCTCGATATGTTCCCCTACCCCTCCGGAGCAGGACTTCACGTAGGCCACCCCGAAGGATATACGGCAACAGATATCTACAGTCGCTATAAAAGGATGAAGGGCTTCAACGTCCTCCACCCCATGGGATGGGATGCATTCGGACTGCCGGCCGAACAGTACGCTATCCACACAGGAACACACCCTTCCGTTACCACAAAAAACAACTGCGACACCTTCCGCCGGCAGATCAAATCACTGGGCCTCAGCTACGACTGGGACAGGGAAATAAATACCACCGACCCGAAGTATTTCAAATGGACACAGTGGATATTTATAAAACTATACAATACCTGGTTCGATGAAACGCTCCAGAAAGGTAGACCCGTATCGGAGCTGCAGGTGCCCGACGAAATAAGGGAAAAAGGAGATGAGGAAACAGGAAAATACGTTGATTCCCGCAGACTGGCCTATTACGACAACGCTCTTGTGTGGTGGTGCCCCCAGTGCAGAATAGTATGCGCCAACGAGGAGGTACTCTTCGACGGCTCACATGAAAAATGCGGCAACAAGGTAGAAAAGAAAAACCTCAAACAGTGGATGCTCAGAATTCCGCTCTATGCCGAAAGACTGCTGCGGGGAATCGACAAGCTCGACTGGCCTGAAGGGATCAAGGACATGCAGAGAAACTGGATAGGCAGATCCACCGGCGCCGAAGTCGATTTTCAGATTGACGGCCTGAATGAAAAACTCAGGGTCTTCACCACCCGGCCCGATACTCTATTCGGCGCAACATACATGGTGATAGCTCCCGAACATTCACTTACAGTAGCCATTAGCACACCTGAACACAGAAAAGAAGTTGAAAACTATATAAAGGCTGCATCACTAAAATCAGACCTCGACCGTACCGACCTGGCAAAGGACAAAACAGGGGTATTCACCGGACGATATGCAATTAATCCGGTGAATAACAAGAAGATACCGATATGGGTGGCCGACTATGTGCTGACAGGTTACGGAACAGGAGCCATCATGGCTGTACCTGCCCACGACACCCGCGACTTTGAGTTCGCACAGAAGTTCAGTCTCCCGATCGATTGCATCCAGGACCCTGATGTCGAAGACCCTCAGCAGAAGCGTAGGATACTGGACGGAGAAGAATGCTGGACCGAAGACGGTAAATACATCAACTCCTCAAGCGAAATAACCGGTATTGACATAAACGGACTTAACAAGGAAGCCGGGATCGCGAAGATGATCCGCTGGCTTGAGTCCGAAGGACTTGGAGCAGAGAAGGTTAATTATAAACTCCGCGACTGGCTCTTCAGCCGTCAGCGTTACTGGGGCGAACCTTTCCCCGTGATACACTGGGAAGACGGTACTGTAAGCCTTCTCGACGAAGCAGAACTGCCGCTCGAGCTGCCCCTTATGGAGAAATATATGCCGGGCGAAAGCGGCGAATCACCCCTTGCCAACGCAACGGAATGGCTTAATGTTACCGATAAAAACGGCCGAAGGGGAAGACGGGAGACCAACACCATGCCCCAGTGGGCTGGTTCGTGCTGGTACTACCTTCGCTTTATCGACCCCCTGAACGATGAAATGATCTTCGACAGCGAAAAAGAACGTTACTGGATGCCTGTCGACCTGTATATCGGAGGAGCCGAACATGCTGTCCTTCATCTTCTTTACAGCCGCTTCTGGCATAAAGTTCTATACGACCTGGCCATCGTTTCCACCGACGAACCCTATATGAAACTTTTCAACCAGGGCATGATCCTGGCCTTCGCCTACGAAACTGAAAACGGGGCAAAGGTGTCGAGCGATATGGTGGAAGAAAGAGAAGGTAAATTCTATAATAAACAAACAGGGGAAGAACTCAGGCAGATAGTCGCCAAAATGTCGAAGACCCTCAAGAACGTTGTCAATCCGGACGACGTAACCTCAAAGTACGGTGCCGATTCACTCAGACTATACGAAATGTTCATGGGGCCGCTCGACGTTACAAAACCATGGGACGAAAAAGGTGTAAAAGGAGTGTTCAACTTCCTGCAGAGGACTTTCAGGTTCTTCTCAAATACTGATAACATAATTACCGGTGACGAAGATCCGGAGATTCTGAAGGGTCTTCACCAGGCAATAAAAAAGGTTGAAGGTGATATTGAAAACCTGAGATTCAACACTGCCATCTCGGCTATGATGATCTTCCTCAACCTGGTGACAAAAAAGGGAAAGGTGACCAGAGACACTGTCTGTTCATTTACAAAGATATTAGCCCCCTTTGCCCCTCATCTTGCTGAGGAATTATGGGAAATACAGGGCCATTCGAAAACTCTAGCCTGCGAACCCTGGCCACCAGCCAATGAAGAGTATCTGAGAGAAGATACCTTTGAATACCCGGTATCTGTTAACGGCAAACTCCGATTTAAAACAGAACTGCCCCTCGACATGGGAAAGGAAGAAATAGCAAAGACCGTTCTATCCGACGAGAGAGCAAAGAAATGGATTGAGGGAGGCACTCTTGCAAACATAATCGTGGTACCCGGAAAAATAGTGAACATTGTAGTGAAAAACAGGTGATGATGATTATGGTGCGAAAGAAAATTCTGTTAATGATCCTGATTTTATTTGCCATCCTGACTTCGTGCAGATTTTTTGACGGTTCAGAGAATAATTCCGGGATGGCTCCGGCAGACAGTCTGGTTCCTTTCACTCCCGACCCCTTGATGCTATTCGGCATCCCTGCCGATTCATTCAATATTGACACAGGAAAAATAAAACGTAACGGATTCCTCTCGGAAATACTCCTGAAAAACGGTGTTCCTATGCAGGAGATAAACCAGGCTGTCGAAGGCTCTGACTCGGTTTTCGATGTAAGAAAGATAAGGTCGGGCAATAATTATGTGCTTTTCCGTGAAAAAGATTCCACCGCCCGGGCAAGGTACATGGTTTATGAACATGATCCTGTCCTTTTCTACGTATTCAGCTTCAACGACTCAGCCAACATAACTACCTACAGAAAGGAGATAAGGAAACTGATCCGTTATTCCTCAGGGACTATCGCAAATTCCTTATGGGAAGCAATGGTAGGAACAGGTATACATCCTTCACTGCCTTTCGCACTATCGGAGATATTCGCCTGGACAGTCGATTTTTTCGGCATTCAGAAGGGAGACAGTTACAAGGTGATATACGAAGAACTTTTCATCGACAACAGATCCCTTGGTGCCGGAAGGATATACGGGGCACAGTTCACCTGGGCAGGGAAAACTATAACTGCCATTCCATTTACGCAGGACGGCAAAGAATCCTATTATGACGAAGAAGGAAACAGCCTCAGGAAGGCTTTCCTGAAAGCTCCGTTACGATATTCAAGAATTAGCTCAAGATACTCTTCAAGCAGGCTTCATCCTATATTAAGGATAAGAAGGCCTCATTACGGTGTGGATTATGCAGCTCCCGTTGGAACTCCCGTTCAGTCGGTAGGCGATGGCCGTGTTACATTTGCAGGTATTGAAGGAGCATCAGGCAGGATAGTGAGAATTACTCATAACAGTGTTTATTCAACCGCTTATCTGCATCTCAGCCGTTTCGGTGAAGGCATCAGGGCAGGAGCAACAGTTAAACAGGGCGACATCATAGGCTATGTAGGCAGTACAGGCCTCTCCACAGGACCTCATCTCGACTTCAGATTCTATAAAAACGGATCACCTGTCGATCCTCTTACTGTTGAGGCTCCGCCGGTGGAACCTGTCAGTGAAGAAAACCTTGAAAGATTTGAAAAGAGCAAAACCCTTATGCTGAATCTGCTTTCAACTTTCTAGTTCAGACTGCCGCTACAGTAGCGGTCATGGCATTTTCTGAAGAAGATCTTCAATCACAAGCGGATAATATTTATATTCCATGGCATGAACTTTTGCAGCCAGTGTTTCGGGAGTATCATCAGGTTCCACACTGCAGCTTGCCTGAAAAATTATATCTCCCTCATCGTAACGACTGTTTACATAGTGAATTGTGATTCCTGATTCGTGGTCGCCGCTCTCTATTACAGCTCTGTGCACCTTTTCACCATACATTCCTTTTCCCCCATAAGAAGGAAGCAAAGCCGGATGGATATTAATGATCCTTCCTTCAAAAGCTTTAAGTATCGGATCGGGAACAAGCCATAAAAATCCTGCCAGGACGATCAGGTCAGGCTTTGCATGAAAAAGGTCCTGCAATACTTTGCCTGAAATATAAAAATCGTTACGGTCGAAAAATATAGTTTTTACATTCAATGCTTCAGCCCTCTGTAAAACGTAAGCTTCGCGCCGGTTTGACAGTACTAAAGTCACTCCTGCCAGATTGCCGGTCGAAAAGTGTCTTATTATGTTTTCGGCATTTGTGCCGGAACCTGAGGCAAAAATAGCTATATTCTTCATTTTATGATATTTACATTATATGCCGGACTGTCCGGCAATCTGAATAAATGATGTTGTACAACTCTGTATGTCAATCTTTTAATGCTACTCCCATTAAAAAAAGATGAAATCATTTGAAAAATAACCTACAAATATATTTCTTTGCAAGGTTTTAAAATTATTACTAATTAAAAATTAACACTATGTCTGACATTGCAACAAGAGTAAAAGAGATTATTGTTGACAAGCTTGGAGTTGATGAGTCAGAAGTAACTCCCGAAGCCAGTTTCACAAATGATCTGGGTGCAGACTCTCTTGATACTGTTGAATTGATAATGGAATTTGAGAAAGAGTTTAATATTGGTATTCCTGACGATCAGGCAGAGACTATCAGCACCGTTGGCGATGCAATAAAGTACATTGAGGAAAATGCAAAGTAACTTTGCATAGCTTATAATCCCTTATGAGAAGAGTTGTTGTTACAGGCCTTGGAGCTCTGACTCCAATTGGTAAAAATTTGCATGAGTTTTGGGACGGACTTAAAAACGGTGTCAGTGGTGCAGATATGATCACCCGCTTCAACACCGAAAAATTCAAAACAAAATTTGCATGCGAAGTCAAAGGATACGACTCTTCCAGCTATTTCGACAGGAAAGAGGCCAACAAACTTGACCTCTACTCCCAGTTTGCACTCGTTGCTGCTGAAGAAGCTGTCAGGGATTCGGGTATAGACCTCCAGTCTGTTGATAAAGGCCGTGTAGGAGTTATATGGTCATCAGGGATTGGGGGTCTGTATACCTTTTACGATGCGATCAAATCGTATGTACTCGGCGACGGCTCTCCCCGTTTCAGTCCCTTCTTTATTCCCAAAATGATCTCGAATATTGCTTCAGGATCTATCTCGATCAAATACGGATTCAGGGGGCCCAACTTTGCAACAGTCTCGGCATGTGCATCATCGACACATTCTCTGATCGACGGTCTCTTCCTCATCAAGATGGGAAAAGCCGACATAATAGTTGCCGGAGGTTCGGAGGCGGCAATAAATGAACCTGGTATCGGTGGCTTCAACGCCATGCAGGCAATGTCGACAAATAACCAGGAATATTCCACGGCCTCACGTCCTTTTGACTTTACCAGGGATGGGTTTGTAATGGGTGAAGGTGCAGGATCGCTGATCCTGGAAGACCTTGACCATGCAAGGGCAAGGGGAGCAAAGATCTATGCTGAGCTTGCAGGCGCGGGAATGACGGCCGACGCCTACCATCTGACTGCTCCTCATCCCGATGGGATCGGAGCCAGGGATGTAATGAACCTCGCAATTGAGGACTCAGGACTTAAACCGGAAGACATTGACTATATCAATGTTCATGGTACAGCAACACCTCTGGGCGATATTTCCGAAGCAAAAGCAATCGTTGATGTATTCGGCGAACATGCCTACAAGCTCAATATCAGTGCAACAAAATCGATGACAGGCCATCTTCTGGGGGCTGCAGGAGCTGTCGAATCAATAGCTGCCATCATGTCAATTGTACATGGGATAGTTCCTCCCACCATTAATTTCAAAGTACCCGATCCGTCTGTTGATCCAAAACTGAATCTCACTCCCAACCAGGCACAGGCAAGGGAGATAAACTCAGTCCTGAGCAACACATTCGGCTTCGGAGGACACAATGCTTCTGTAGTTTTCAGAAAAGCAGAATTTTAGCTTTGTCCCTCTTCAATAAAAAAGCTAACGGCACCTTTATCCTTGATAAACGCGAGTTCGGATCCCGTTTAAGAGAGATACTGGGTTTTAAGCCCGGTAATCTGCGACTATACGAAATCGCTTTCATACACCGCTCAGCATCCTACACCCTCCCCAACGGAAGGAGAATAAACAACGAAAGACTTGAATTCCTTGGCGATTCAATCCTCGACACCATACTCTCCGACTTCCTCTTCACCAAATTTCCCGATGCAAACGAAGGCTTCCTGACAAAAATCCGTTCAAGGGTCGTAAACAGGGATATCCTTAACCAACTGGCTGTCTCAATGGGCATTAACAAATTACTGGTTAGTAATGTAAGCCCAGTAAATGTTACCAGGAATCTTTACGGCGACGCCCTGGAAGCTCTTATCGGAGCCGTGTTTATCGACAAGGGCCTCCGGAAAACAAAAAAACTGTTCATTAAAAGGGTTTTTCGTAAGTATCTCGACCTCGATGAGATAATAAAAACCGATCACGATTATAAAAGCCTGGTCTTCGAATGGGTTCAGAAAAATAAAGCCAATCTGATCTTTACCTACAATGAAGAGTATGATTTCAGCTCAAGGAAATCACTTTTTACAACGTCGCTCCTTATTAACCATGAAGAATTCGGAAGAGGAAGCGGTAACAGTAAAAAAGAAGCCGAACAGGAAGCATCGGCCATGGCCTTGAAAAGACTAAAAGATTCTTGAAGCCGGTATACACGGAATCATACTATTTTCCTACCTTTATGGCTGAGGCCTGAAAAAAATGAGGAGTAATCCAAAAATCAAGCGGCTGCATCTTGATCTCAGCGAGCATCCCGGATCGGCACTGGCCGGTGTCGTATCCCCGGAACCCGACTATAAACTGTCTCTCCTCATAAACAGGAAACTGGGTATTTCTCTTAAGATCGTCCTTCCTCTCGTTACCGGGGACAGTGAGGACAAAAAAAATAAATTCAGCAGATTCTCAGATACCTCATCCCCTCATGGCATTGTCTACGAACTCATCTCGAATCATGGCGGGAAAGACTATCTGATCAGAAAACTAAGGAACATCGACTATTTTTTCATTGTACATAATGCAGAAAGCGGGACTGATACAGAAAGGATAATAACACTTCTCAGAGAGACGGATTCCGTTACCGCGGTTTTTAAAATAGATAGCGTAAAATTAAAGGATAAGAATCTGAAATATCTAATACCCTGAAAATATGGAACCTGTCTATTTCAACCTGTCGGAGGAAGAATATTCCAAAGGCAGAAAGATTTTACTCTGGATTGTAACCTTCATGTTCATTATCGGCGGCATTTACGTTGTCATGCTCAGTCCTGTATTCGGAAAACATAATATCAGGCCTGTGCTTTCACTTGCACCTTTTGGCATAGGACTGGTAATCGGTGCCGTTGCCCTCTTTGCAAGTATAAAGCGAAAGAATTTTTACTTCCTTATTAACGATGAAGTTATTGAATTCAGATATGGCCTTTTGAAAACAGTGAAGAAAAGCTTTAAATGGACCGATATCCGCCAGCTTGTCATTCCTCATAAGGAAAAGAAGGCAAGACTGATGATGTCGGGTCCTTTATCTTATACTATCGATCTCAGGTATCTCCAGCGAAAGAAAGCAAGCCTTATCAGAAAACATCTTTTTCAGGCAGCCAGGGAAAAACAGGTAGAAGTACTGAAAGTAACAACTCTTCATTGACAGCCCGTCGCAATTTTAAAGACCTGAAACATCTTTCAATCTTTATCTGGTAATAACTTTACCTGAAATTCAGGGGGCTAATAAAGAAGAAGAGCCGCTCCAGAACAGAACGGCTCATTTTTTAATAACCCTAAAACTAACCTAACCTATGAAAAAAACCTCTGTATTATCTATTTCAAATTTCGTGCCAAACACAGTACAAAGATAAATCAGGTATTTTTAATAAAAAAAATTATTGATCATGTTTAACTGAAAATTAACTATTTTTAATATTCTGTTAAGAACAGGCAGCCTCCGGCATTATGGCATTTATACGATAAACTGCTGATAATTTGTATGTTGTTAAAGAAAGTTAAAGGATCAAAAGTAAAACTATATATAGTCGTACTTTTGTAAAGTATGAAACGGAACATCATTGTATTACTCGCGGTATTCTTTTTTCTGGCAATAACAGGAATAATCCTGATACAACTTTACTGGATCAAGAATGCTATAGACATGACCGATCAGCAGTTCAGGACTAATGCAAATAAGGCACTCGAAACTGTAGTTCTCGATCTTGAGGAGCAGGAACTGATAAGTAATATAATGGAGGAAATAGATCTCTCCTCTGCCGACTCAGTAACAGCAATTGTTCCTGCCAATTCACCACTTGCACGCAAACTCCGCGGATATCAGCCCGATTCAGAGCTTCTGGAGCTTTATGGACTGAACAGCGACGATAAACCTTTTACCATCACAAGTGCAGGACAGAAGATCGTCATTTCTCCGGGAAACATGACCGATTATACGGTTCCGGATGAATTGTCGGAAACCTCCGAAGAATCTATTAGTGCCGAGCTTAAGGGCAGAGTCACAAATAAGATTGTTTTCGTTGAGAACATCATGGACAAGATACTTTCCGAGACTCCTGACATCAAGGAGCGCTTAAATCCTGACGATCTTCGAACGTCGATAAGGAGGGCTCTCGACAATGTGGGTATACATCTCGATTTTGAGTACATGGTCAGGGCAGGAAGGTCGGGTGTGATATGGAAATCAGATGGTTTCACCGACAGACCCGGTTCCAACAAGTTCATCATACAGCTCTTCCCCAATGATCCGATCCCCGGGCAAAACCAGCTGGTAATGTATTGTGTCGGTGAAATGGAATACAAATTTGAACGAATTGGAACACTGGGCTTCCTTTCTCTTCTGTTTACAATTCTTCTTCTTTTGCTCGCAACAGGAACATTTATTGTGATCTTCCGCCAGAAAAAGATCTCCGAGATCAGGAGCGATTTCATCAACAATATGACACATGAACTTAAAACCCCTATTTCGACTATATCGCTTGCCTCACAAATGATGGCAGACAAATCGATCCCCGACGGAGAAAAGAATATCGACAGTCTCGCAAAGGTAATTTCGGATGAAAGCACCAGACTCAGGTTCCATGTTGAAAAAGTCCTGCAGATGGCAATTTTCGAAAAAACAAAAATTAAGCTTAACCCTGCACCTGTCGATATTCATGAAATTATTTCAACCATAATCGAGAACTTTTCCCTTCAGATAAAAAACAGCAGGGGATCGATCACTACATTTCTCAACGCTGAAAATCCGGAAACGAACATCGATGAGGTTCATTTTCTTAACGCCATCTCAAATCTCGTCGACAACTCCATAAAATATTCAGGTCCTAAACCTCCGGAAATATCCATTTCCACAAAAAATACAAAAAAAGGTATAATTTTGACAGTAGAAGACAAAGGAATAGGTATAAGGAAAGAGGATCTGAAAAGGATCTATGACAAGTTCTACCGGGTTCATTCGGGCAATCTGCATAATGTAAAAGGCTTTGGCCTCGGACTCAGCTATGTTAAAAAGGTCATCGATGAGCATAACGGAACAATAAAGGTTGACAGCCAGATCAATAAGGGTACAAAATTTACAGTTTTCATTCCAAAAACCTGAACAAGATGAAAGTCACGAAAGTCCTTCTGGCCGAAGACGACAGCAACCTCGGGATGCTGTTAAAGAATTATCTCTCGGTAAAGAATTATGAAACAAAATTGCTGGTAAACGGAGTTCTGGCTCTTGAGGAATTTTCAAGAGAGGAATATGATCTGTGCATTCTGGACATCATGATGCCCGAAATGGACGGTCTGACACTTGCGACGGAAATAAGAAAGATCAATCCACAGGTTCCGGTGATCTTTCTCACTGCAAAAGGACAAAAAGAAGATATACTTGAAGGATTCCGGACAGGGGCCGATGATTACATTACAAAACCTTTTTCGATGGAAGAGCTTTTATACAGGATAAAAGCAATATTAAAAAGGACTTCAGGAACGGCAGTTACAAAAAAAGAGAATTCGTACCAGATAGGGAATTACACATTTGACGCACTCAAGCAGACTCTCAGCAACGAAAAGGATAATATTAAGCTCACAACAAAGGAATCAGAACTTCTTGAACTTCTGTGCCGCCACCGCAATGAGATACTTGAGCGCAACTATGCCCTTAAATCCATATGGATCGACGATAATTATTTCAATGCCCGCAGCATGGATGTTTATATAACCAGACTGAGAAAATATCTGAAAAAAGATCCTTCCGTCAAAATCCTTAATGTTCACGGAAGAGGTTACAAACTCCTGTGCTAAAAAAAATCCCCGGCAGAAAAGCCGGGGGGTCTTTGCTTAGGTTAGATAATAGGATTACGAATATTTTAATTTTTGAGTTTCGTACTGCTAAATTAGATATTTTTTGTAATCAACAAATATTTCCCCCCCAAAAAACAGTATTTCCTTTTCAGTTCAGGTCAGTCGAGTTTGAGAACGGCGAGAAATGCCTGCTGGGGTACTTCCACGTTACCGATCTGGCGCATTCTCTTTTTGCCTTTCTTTTGTTTTTCCAGCAGCTTTCTTTTCCTGGTAATATCGCCACCATAGCATTTTGCTGTAACATCTTTCCTTACAGCTTTCACTGTTTCGCGGGCAATGATCTTTGCACCTATGGCTGCCTGAATGGCAATATCAAACTGCTGCCTGGGGATGAGCTCCTTTAGCTTTATACACATCCTGCGTCCGAAATCATATGCATGCCCCCTGTAAATAAGGGTGGAAAGAGCATCTACCATTTCACCGTTAAGCATGATATCAAGCCTTACAAGGTCGGCATTCTGATAAGCTGTGTAATAATAATCAAATGAGGCATAACCTTTTGAAATGCTTTTCAGCTTGTCGTAAAAATCGAATACTATTTCCGATAGTGGCATCTCAAAAGTAAGCTCAACCCTGTCGCGGGTCAGATATACCTGGTTTTTCAGAGTCCCCCTTCTGTCGATACACAGGTTCATTATGGCACCAACATATTCCGACATGGTAATGACCTGTGAAATAATGTAGGGTTCTTCAATACGCTCTATATGATTAACTACCGGCAGACCTGATGGATTATGAACATCGATTACCTCACCCTTAGTGGTATAAACCCTGAAAGAGACGTTGGGCACTGTGGTAATAACATCCATATTGAACTCCCTGTCGAGCCGTTCCTGAATTATCTCCATGTGCAGAAGACCGAGAAATCCGCACCTGAATCCGAAGCCCAGAGCTGCAGATGATTCAGGAACGAATGACAGCGACGCATCATTAAGCTGAAGTTTTTCTATTGAACTCCTCAGATCCTCATATTCATCAGCATCAACGGGATACATTCCGGCAAAAACCATAGGTTTCACTTCCTCGAAACCTGAGATGGGTTTGTCGCAGGGGTTTTTTACGTGAGTTATTGTATCGCCGACTCTTACCTCCGAAGATACCTTAACCCCTGAAATTATATAGCCCACATCGCCTGCACTCAGAACCTTTCGCGGATCCTGCTTCAGCTTAAGGACACCGATCTCTTCGGCATTGTATTCATGACCGGTACTGACAAATTTAACTCTGTCGTCTGTATGTATTGTTCCGTTAATGATCCTGAAATATGCAATTATACCTCTGAAAGAGTTAAAGATAGAATCGAAAATCAGAGCCTGAAGAGGAGCTTCAGGCTCTCCTCCCGGAGGCGGGATCCTGTTCACTATAGCTGACAGTATGTCATCAACTCCCAACCCGGTTTTGGCACTTGTTTCAATAATGTCGCTCCTGTCGCAACCGACAAGGTCAACTATCTGATCTTTAACTTCTTCAGGCATGGCATTGGCCATGTCCATTTTGTTTAGGACGGGTATTATTTCAAGATCGTGATCCAGCGCCTTGTAAAGATTAGCTATAGTCTGAGCCTGAATACCCTGTGTTGCATCAATAACAAGCAAAGCTCCTTCGCATGCGGCTATCGACCTCGACACCTCGTATGAAAAGTCCACATGACCGGGTGTGTCGATAAGATTTAAAAGATATTTTGTGCCCTGATGCAGGTATTCCATCTGAATTGCATGGCTCTTGATTGTTATCCCCCGTTCTCTTTCGAGGTCCATATTATCGAGCACCTGGTCCTGGAACTGTCTTTCCGCAATAGTCTTTGTCTTTTCAAGAAGACGATCGGCCAGAGTGCTTTTACCATGGTCGATATGAGCTATGATACAGAAATTACGGATGTTATCCATCGGGTGAGAGGAATAGAAATCAGCTGCAAATATATAAAAATAGGGGCGTTGCAAACAACGCCCCTGAATAATTATTCAATGTATGTTTACATCATGCCCGGCATACCGCCGCCCATTCCCTGCGGTGGCATGGGAGGATTATCTTCCTTCTCCTCAACAACGACGGCCTCAGTAGTAAGGAACATTCCGGCAATAGACGCAGCATTCTCAAGAGCTACCCTGGTAACTTTTGCAGGATCGATAACACCTGCCGTGAGAAGCTTCTCATATTTGTCGGTCTGAGCATTATAGCCATAGTCACCCTTGCCTGCTTTTACATTCTGTACAACGACAGCACCCTCTTTGCCTGCATTGACAGCTATCTGACGAAGAGGTTCCTCAATTGCACGCTTGATGATCTCTATACCGGTATTCTGGTCTTCATTGTCGCCTTTCAGATCCTTAAGAGCTTCGATTGCACGGATATATGCTACTCCTCCACCAGGTACAATACCTTCCTCGATAGCAGCACGTGTGGCATGAAGTGAATCGTCGACGCGGTCTTTCTTCTCCTTCATTTCAACTTCGGAAGCTGCTCCAATATAGAGGACTGCAACGCCACCGGAGAGTTTTGCAAGACGCTCCTGCAGCTTCTCCTTGTCATAATCGGATGTTGTGGTGGTCATCTGCTGTTTGATCTGGGCAACGCGGGCTTTGATCATCTCCTTGTCACCTGAACCGTTCACAACTGTTGTGTTCTCTTTGTTAACGACAACTTTTTCAGCCATACCAAGCATATCAAGAGTTGTATGCTCAAGTTTCAGTCCTTTCTCTTCAGAAATGACGGTGCCGCCTGTAAGAATGGCTATGTCTTCCAGCATTTCTTTCCTTCTGTCGCCAAAGCCCGGAGCTTTAACTGCACATACCCTGAGTGAACCGCGGAGACGGTTAACAACAAGTGTGGCAAGAGCTTCACCTTCTATATCTTCGGAGATAATAAGCAGCGGCCTTCCGGTCTGTGCTGAAGATTCCAGAATAGGAAGCATATCTTTCATTGTAGATATCTTCTTATCGTGTATCAGGATGTAGGGATTTTCAAGTTCAGCTTCCATTTTCTCGGGATTGGTAACAAAATAAGCTGAAATATATCCGCGGTCGAACTGCATACCTTCGACAACTTCAACTGAAGTGGCGGTTCCCTTTGATTCCTCAACGGTAATAACACCTTCCTTATGTACCTTGCTCATGGCTTCGGCAATGAGTTTTCCTATTTCGTGGTCATCATTCGCGGAGATCCTTGCTACCTGTTCGATCTTGTCAAGGTCGTCACCAACAACTTTTGCCTGTGACTTCAGGTTCTTAATAACTGCATCAACAGCTTTGTCGATACCTCTTTTGATATCCATAGGGTTTGCTCCGGCTGTTACGTTTTTCAGCCCAACATTGATAATGGACTGCGCAAGTACTGTTGCAGTAGTTGTTCCATCACCGGCTATGTCACCTGTTTTTGAAGCAACCTCTTTCACCATCTGGGCACCCATGTTTTTATAGGGGTCCTTGAGTTCAATCTCCTTGGCAACGGTAACACCGTCCTTTGACACCTGGGGAGCGCCGAATTTCTTTTCAAGCACAACGTTACGACCTTTGGGGCCGAGTGTAACCTTCACTGCATCAGCAAGCTGATCAACACCTTCCTTGAGAAGTGCGCGTGCTTCAATGTTATATTTAATCTCTTTTGCCATATTAATAATGATTTATTGGTTTATAAATTATGCTATGAAAAGAATATCGGACTGCGAAATGAGAAGATAATCTTCACCATCAATCGTAAGTTCCTGTCCGGCATACTTTCCATACAGAACCTCATCACCCTTTTTAACTTCCATTTCCTCATCTTTTTTTGCTGCTCCTGCAAGAACAACTTTGCCCTGACGCGGTTTCTCCTTTGCGGAATCAGGAATAATGATACCGCTGGCGGTTTTAGCTTCAGCTTCGTTAGGTTTTACCAGAACCTTGCCTGCCAGAATTTTTCCTTTTAATTGTGCCATTGTTATTTAGTTTTAAAGTTAAAAATCGAAAAACGACAAGCATTATTTACACAATTTGTGCCAAAAGGTAAAACCTGCCATTTTTAAATAAAAAAGTGTCAGTATGTGACAAACTGACACTTTTAAGTGGATATAATCTTTTAAACTCAGTTTTGAGGTTGTTCGCCGTCTTCCGATGCAGAGGAGGCAGGGGGAACTGCAGTAGGAAGGGTTGGTATGTCGCCCGGACTGGCTGCGGCATCGATGCTTGTACGCGGATTTACTTCTCTCTCCTGACGGGGTATCGTTGCAGTAGCCAGAATAGAAAGAACCAGTATTGAGGCTGCCAGAGTCCATGTTGCTTTTTCGAGGAAATCAGCTGTTTTACGGATACCCATGGTCTGACCTGCCGAGGTGAAATTGGCAGCAAGACCTCCTCCCTTGGAATTCTGAACCAGAACTACAAGTATCTGAAAAACACATGCTATCAGAACCAGTATAGAAACAAATATGTATACGCCCATTTTGTTATTATTTTAATAACTCTTTCACTTTTTCAATTTGCGCTGCAAAGTAACTACTTTTTTCGGGAAATTTCAAACTTAGTTTATCATAAATAGCTATTGCTCTGGAATAGTAACCCTGCTTTACGTAAATACGCGCGAGTGTTTCTGTGACAAACTCCTCACGGTCTTCAACAAAAGGCCTGGCAAGATCTTCTTCGGGCGGCCCGGTTTTTTCCCTGGAAGGTTCTATCCTCGGATTGGACATGATAAACTTGTCAATGAGCTCGATCTGACTTATTTGAGTAACAGCTTCTTCATTAACGATCTCCTCATCCACACTTTCCTCCGTCACAGTCTCGAGTTCAAGAAGTTCTCCATGTTCCGAAAAAGAAAAACCAGGATCCATGTAAATGATCTTCTCCTCGATAACACCACTCTCTTCATCCATAATGATTATGGCTGCATCCCTGTCATCATCGAAAACCTCTGATATAATGACAGTATGACCTTCGGCTGCGGAATTTACCCTGTCAGTCTCTTTTTCAATTGCATTTATCAGCTGCTCACTGTTTTTTGCACTTTCTATAACCGTCTGCTCTATCTCCCTGGAATCAGTAAGGGGTAAGCTGGCCGCTGCCTCAGCCTCACTGGTAGTTTCCTTAGCGTCATAAACTGCTTCTTCGTTAGTGGTTTCAATGACTGATTCCTTTACTGTGTCTTTGTTTTGCAGCATATAGTAGAGGACTTCCCTGTCGGCGACATTCATGGCCGACACTTTCAGCTGGTTCAGGAATTTCACATCATCCGTGTTGCTCAGCCCCCTGAGCAGTAACAAATAAGCGCTCTGAAAATACGGGAAGATATTTATAAGCTCATTTACCTCACTGATACCTGCACGGTCAGAAGGTCCTGAATTCCCCATCATACTGAGAAAATCACTTCTGTTCATAGAATTTACCAGTTTACAAAGGCTTTATTAAAGATATCTTCAACGAGGAGCTCTATTATCTTATCTGATAAGCTTACTTCAACGGCACTCAGATCCAGATCGCTGCTATAGTCTTCATACCGCGAAAAAGTCTGTTCATAACTGAATTCGGGCTGAACAACATTTGTGAACTTGATCCTTACTGATATGGTGAACCTGTTGGTAGCTGCCTGAGCATCAGCGCCTACGGTAAGCGGCCTGGTATTATAATCAGAAATTTCACCTTCAAAGTTAACATCTCCCACACCATTAATTATACCCAGATTCGTCTGGGCTTTGCACTTATCAATGAGGGCATCCGTAAGTTTCTGGCTCAAACCCGGCTGGACCAGGTTTGCCCTGTTCTCGAAGTATTGTACGCTCAGTGTTTTAACATCGGGTGAAATACTGGCGCCTGTAAATGAGTAGGATATCTTGCAGCCTTGTACAATAGACACCAGTGCCAGCAGAAGATATGGCATAATTACTTTACAAACCCGGGGGGATAAATTACATTTCGATGCCATATTCCTTTATTTTGCGATAGAGTGTCCGCTCCGATATCCCAAGCTCAGCGGCAGCAAGCTTTCTCTTACCTTTATATTTACCAAGAGCTTTTTTGATCATCTCAACCTCCTTGTCGGAGAGAGAAAGGGATTCTTCAACGATTTCTTCTGTATCAATTATCTCTTCTCCGGGGTGCCTCATCGTTAATTCAACCGGTTCCGTGTCGGCAGCTTTTCGCTCAGAGAACCCGGGTTTTACCTCGGTGAAAAGATTCCTCACAGCCCTTGCATCTGATTCACTGAAAGATCCTTCTCCGTTCTGAATAAGATCGTAAACGAGTTTTTTCAGATCGTTCATATCACTTTTCATGTCGAAAAGTATCTTGTACAGTATCTCTCTTTCCGATGAGAAAGATTTATCATCATCTTTCTTAATAACTGCAGGAAGTTTTACGGTGTCGTAATCGGGAAGGTAGGATTTTAATATTGAAGCTTTTATTTCGCGTTCATTCTCTATGATGGAGATCTGTTCTGTGATATTTTTAAGCTGACGCACATTGCCGGGCCATGAATAATTAACGAGTATGTCTCTCGATTCATAATCGAGCCGTATGGCAGGCATCCGGTATTTTTCGGCAAAATCGACTGCAAATTTTCTGAAAAGAAGCACTATGTCCTCCCCTCTTTCCCTTAGTGAAGGTATCCTGATTGGAACTGTATTGAGCCTGTAATAAAGATCTTCCCTGAATCTCCCATTGACTATGGCAGAACTGACATCAACATTACTGGCAGCAATGACCCGCACATTTGTCTTCTGGACTTTTGAAGAACCTACCCTTATGAATTCGCCTGTTTCGAGTACTCTCAGTAACCTCACCTGAGTCGAAAGAGGAAGCTCAGCAACCTCGTCAAGGAATATCGTACCTCCGTTTGCAACCTCAAAATAACCCTTCCGGCTATCCGTAGCACCGGTGAATGAGCCTTTTTCATGTCCGAAAAGTTCAGAATCGATAGTGCCTTCGGGTATCGCTCCGCAATTTACCGCTATGTATGGTCCGTGTTTCCGGGAGCTGTGATTATGTATCACCTGCGGAAAGATCTCCTTCCCTGTCCCGCTCTCACCTGTTATGAGAACGGAGAGATCGGTGGGAGCAACCTGAACGGCAATATCAATTGCTCTGTTAAGGCCTTCATAATTACCAATTATGCCGAATCTTTGTTTAATGCTCTGGAGATCTTTCATTGATATTCAAAAGAGTGTGCAAATTTAAGATTTTTTTAAAACATTGGAAAATCCATTTTCTTACCTTAGCATTATGATTAGAGAGCGAAAAATAAAGTTCGCAGCCATTATTCCTGCCCGATATGCATCCACCAGGTTTCCCGGAAAACCACTGGTAATGATAGGAAGCAAACCAATGATAAGGAGAGTCTATGAGCAGGCCTCAGTGGTTGCAGAAATTGTCTGGGTAGCCACCGACGATCAGAGGATCTATGATACGGTAAAAAATTTCGGGGGGAAAGTAGTTATGACCTCTCCAGACCATAGAAGCGGAACCGACCGATGTGCAGAAGCGCTTGAAATAATTACCCGCGAAAGCGGCAACAGTATTGATGTGATCCTTAATATCCAGGGAGATGAACCATTCATCCAGCCTGCACAAATCAGACTCCTTATGTCATGTTTCCGGGATGACAGCGTACAGATAGCCACACTCGTAAGAAAGGTTGGAAAAGAGGAAGATATTAGCAACCCGAATCAGGTAAAAGCAATCCTTGATAAGGATGCTAATGCCATCTATTTTTCCAGAAGCCCGATACCCTATTTCCGGGGAGCAGATATCCGGGAATGGACGCGTAATCATGTATATTACAAGCATCTGGGACTATATGCTTATACGGCTGATGCATTGAATACAATAACAACGCTGGGGCAGAGCCCTCTGGAAATAGCGGAATCACTCGAGCAGAACAGGTGGATTGAAAATGGTTTGAAGATCAGGACTGCCATCACCGATCATGAAAGCCTGAGCATCGACACCCCGGATGATCTCAGACGGGCACTGGAGCAGCATCTTGATTTATTTTGATTTTTTTATTACCTTTAGCACAATTTTTGATAGAGATATTCTAAACGGTATAAAATGAAGCAGAGTTTAATTTTTATTCTGTTGGTCATTTTTTCTTCAGCCCTTCAGGCCCAGAAGGATACCGTTATTATCACTCCTGTTCAGGCTCCGAAAAACGCAATTGCCGATGCAGCACTTAGCAGCAGCATAACCATTTATCCAAATCCCGTAAGAGAAAACTACTTTAATATCAGCGGTAAAGCTGACATCTCTTCCGTGAAGGTCACCAATATCATCGGACAGGATATTTATAAGGAAAAATACAACACACCCGAATCCCCGCTGAGAATCATTCTCAACAATCCAAAAAGAGGCATGTACCTAGTTACAATTATTCTGGGCGACGGAACAAGGGTAGTGAAAAAAATAATGATTGAGCAGTCTGAATAAGAATTGACTTGTTGCAGCACTGTTGCGGTGGTTCGGGGGAATTATCCGCTAAAAACATAAACGAAATAATAGTCAGAAATGATAAACATTTGTTTATACAGAATGTTTACCATTCATGAAGCCATGAATATCATTTATTAACGTATTAACACATCATAAATGGAAGAAGGGATAAATGTATTCTCGATAAAGGATCTTGAAAATTTCTCGGGGATAAAAGCTCATACTATCAGGATCTGGGAAAAAAGATACGGGATCCTTGATCCTGAAAGGACAGACACGAACATCAGGACCTATAATGAATCGGAACTGAAAAAAATACTCAATGTCGCCTATCTTAACAGAAACGGTTTGAAAATATCAAAAATAGCCCGTCTCAGTGAAGATGAACTTACGCAGAAGGTAATGACGGTAAGCAGCAGCAAGGACAACCCCGACCATGATTTCCAGCCGGGCAAAGTGCTGATGTCAGCCATACGCTTCGATGAGCATCTGTTCACAAAAACTCTCGAGCCATTTATCAGAGCCCGGGGAATTGAGGAAGCATACTGTCTCTACCTTCATCCCCTTCTGTTAAAGGCGAGAATACTATGGCAGACAGGCAGCCTGAGCAGGGCTCAGGAACAATTCATCCGGAATGTCATAAGACAGGTCATAACCGTGGAAGAAAGCCGTCTTAAGGACCCGGAAATCAAAAACCGGCCTGCCGTCGCGATGATAAACACCTCCGATAATCTATGCGAAAACAACTTCCTCTTTTATAAATATGTCCTTAAAAGAAGAGGTTATGATGTAATTTACACAGGTGGCATCCTTCCTGCATCTGAGGTAGTGGAAATGTACAGGATAAAATCTTTCGAATATCTGGTGGTAAATTCAAGCGGTTTCGATTTTGCCAGGAAGAAAATCGCATATTTCAGCAATATTGGCAAGTCGCTGATGATAAAAAAAATAATCCTTACTGATTTCCCTGGCAAAAGCGATCAGAAACTAAATGAAAGAATTCTGGTTGCCTCCGATCCTGCAGAATTAATAAAGTGCGTCGATAACTTAGTCTAGT
>JAFGXX010000193.1 GCA_016936435.1 Bacteroidales bacterium | reverse complement strand
TTACCTGCGCCCTGTACCTGCTGACGACCTGACGTTATTACGCATCATTGTGGTTCCGCAGTTTGCCGGGTCCTGTACTCTTGCTCTGGCTCTGGCCATCGAACCGCTTCCGCTCTGGCGTGCGCTGTTCATTCTGGCCTGTGTCTGAGCCGGATTGTCAACACATGAACCATCCTGAAGTTTCAGCTGCTGCCTTGCCTGGGTCCTGGTCTGAAGCACTGCCTGGTCACCGGTCTGAGTCTGGGTCTGAACTTTAGCCGGATCCTGTACCTGTGTCTGGGTTTGTGTCTGAGTGCGGGTTTGTGTCTGGGTGCTCTGGGCCATCAGGCCTGCACTTACTATAAGTGCTACTGCCATTGTTAAAATCGTTCTTTTCATCGCTTTAGAAATTTAATTAATATAATTGTTATGAAGCGAAAATAAGAGCGGCACGATGAAGAAATCATGAATTTTCAGAAAAAGTAAAAGAAAAAGTTGTTCCCTTTTCAATTTCTGATTCAACCTTAATACCGATATTATGAAAATCGGCTATGGTTTTCGCTATGGCAAGTCCTATACCTGTTCCTTCTCCGCTGTTCTTATCCCTCGCTTTAAACCTGGAGAACAGATTTTGCTTCTGTTCTTCAGTAAGCCCTGTTCCGGTATCGGAGACACTGACAATAAATCTTTTCTGTTCGCGGGCACATGATATTATTACTTTCCCATGCGCGGGAGTATTTTTCAATGCATTGTTGACAATATTGTAGAACATTGAAAATAACAGCGACCTGTTTGCTTTACTGACATGACAATCTGATTTCATGTTTCCGGAAAGATCGATGGAAGCATCCTCTGCTACAGGAGCGAGCTCTGCAATTATCTCATCGACGATATCCTTGATCTTAAAGCTGTCTTCTTTCAGATACTGGTTGCTTTCGATACGTGCTATAAGCAGAAGTGAGCTGACAAGGCTCTGCAGACGGTGAAGGGTCCGGAGTGAGTCTTCTATCTTTGAAGAAATCTCAGGGCCGGTATCATCCTTCATCATCAGGTTTTCGAGTTTGCTCCTCAGTACAGATATAGGTGTCATCAGTTCATGTGAGATGTTCACCGTTATATCTTTCTCCTTCTGAAACATCTGGTTAAGATTCTCCATCACTTCACAGAGTGCATCGTCGAGTCGTCTGAAATCGGATGTGGAAGTCTGCACCGGCTTGCTGTCGAAGTGTGATGGATCGGGGATCCTTTTCAGCTTCTTCTTGATCTTCTCAAGAGGGAAAAGAATATATCGTGTATACTGTGTGTCGGTGAGGAAGGTGATGATAATAATGAATAACAGGAAGGGGATCAGCACCCTGTTTATGTTTCTTTCGGTACGTTCAATACTTTCCAGACTTTTCCCAACCTCAAGAAGATATTTCTGCCCGTCGATTTCAAAGGTATAGTTAAGTACCCTGTATTCAATTTCTTCATTGTCAATATCCCTTATTGTCTCTTCAATGAAGTTGTAATCCTCCTCCATATCTGTCATCTCAAGGCTTATGAACTCTTCTTTTATTATGTTGAAGCTTCCGAAGGAAGAATCGGTTGTCATGAAGGGTTCAATTCCTATATCGGATATCAGGGAGATGAACTGTTCCCGTTTCTGAATAAGGTCTTCATCCACCTGTCTCAGGTTTATCCTTTCCATGATATATGGCATGAAGACAAGGAACAAGGCTGTGAAGATCAGCTTTGAAAGAAGGTTGAACAGTGAAAGCTTTGTCTGTAATTTAAGCATGTTGCACTCCGGTCATTCTTCCTGCGTGGTGTTTACCCTGTAGCCTACTCCTCTTACTGTTTCGAGCCATGGTGTAGGTGCATGCAAATTAAGTTTTTTCCGGAGATTTTTGATATGCACGTCTATAAAATTACTGTCGTATTGGTCGTCGAGAATATTGCCCCAGATATGTTCGTACAGCTGCTGGCGGTTCAGTACCTTTCCGCTGTTAAGTACAAGGTAGGAGAGAAGATCATATTCTTTTCTGGTAAGCTCCACCTCTTTGCCTTTGCAGATGAGCCTGCGTGACTGAACCTGCATTGTGAAGTCGCCCAGTACAATATCAGGACTTGTGATGTTGAATTTTCTCCTTGCCACGGCATTGATACGCGAAAGAAGTTCGATGAGGGCAAAAGGTTTTGCAAGATAGTCGTCGGCACCGAGGTCGAGTCCTTTAACCTTGTCTTCTACAGCTCCCCGCGCTGTTATGATTATGAAGGAAGCTTCACTGTTGATCTTCTTTGCTTCCCTGAGGAGGTCGAGGCCGTTATAATCGGGCAAGCCAAGGTCGAGGAGAACGAAATCGTACAGGTTGATAGCAATTTTCTCAGAAGCTTCGTTACCGGTGTTTGCAATATCGCACAGGAATTTTTCAGATTTCAGGAATTCTGCAATTTCCCTTGCCAGACTTTTTTCATCTTCAACAATAAGAACATTCATGGGTTATGATTAAAAGAACCTGATATAACAGCTTAGGGTGAAAACGAAACCTTTTGTGGCCGGATAATAGTCCTGGTCGAACATCGGAAGGATATACCCCGGTTCGGCTTCAAGGATGAAATTTCCGGTATTGAATGCCACAGGTAAACCGAGATTTATTTCCATCAGACCGAATTTTGTCGACAGGACAGAAGTTGTATAGGTCTGAGTGGTAGTGGTCGGGCTGGTTGTAGTTGGGGTTGTTGAACCTGCACCTGAACCGTTTCCGTTACCTGATCCCTGACCATTTCCTGACGTAACAGGGTTGTAGAAAGGATAAGTAACTGTAACTACCGTATTTGTGTCTGTCTCAATATTGGAAAGGGTCCCGAATAAAAGGTTAACATACGGATCGAAGGAGATATATGCTTTTTTATTGAAGAATGAAGGTGTTGCGAAGTACCTGGAATTCCTCACCTGGTAATAAGAAGCAGTCTGGTCCATGTATAGTATGCCTGCAGATATTTTTGTGTACAGTATTCTCCAGTCGACACCCAGGGTGGCATCGCCGTACCAGAAGTTGCCGAAAAGCGTTTCTCTCAGTGAGGCAGCTGTCAGGTAGCGTGAACCGCTGAGCGAAATGTCGAACCACGAGTTGAAGGTGTGGCTGAAGCTTAGCGTCCCGGTAACGAATGCAATGTAAGGGTCGTGACTGGGGAGGTGAATCGCCGAGGCGGTAAGGTAGAGTGAATTCCTGAAGCCGTATGAAAGTGCTGCAAAACCATAGGGCTGGTCTTCTGATATTGTTGATCCGAGGTAGACAAGGTTGTTACCATATCCTGCTCCGCCGAAGAGAGAATGTTTATCAGACTCTTTTTTCAGCACCGAATCTGATGAAGCGGTAGAAATGGAGTCTGCCTGAGCCTGAATATCCTGCATCAGGGGACACAGGAATGTCAGGCTTATTATCAGCGATATGGTTCTTATTCTCCGGACCATCGAACCTGAGGTATGAGATTACCGGCCACCGGGTTTGCCTGCGCCGCCGGGTTTGCCAACTCCCTTCGGGATGTTGGAACCTCCGGGTCTGACGATATTGGGTCTGGCCCCCTTAGCCTTGCTCCAGTCGGGTCTGGCGCTTTTTACCTGCTTTACATTCCCGGCGCCCCTTGCACCGTTTTGAGCTTTGGCATTTTCTGCATTTGCATTTCCGCCACGGCTATTTGCACGGGCTTTTTCAGCTTCCTGCCGGCCTTCATTTCCCTGGTTCTGGGATTGTTTTTGTACCTGTTCCTGGTTTTGTTTTTCCTCACCGGATTCATTTCTGTTCTGTATTCTTTGGGCAGTGTCGGCCGGCACGGCAGTCACCGCCTGCGAAAAACAGATAGTGCCCGGGACTGTAAGGAGAAAAGCAAAGAACAATATTTTATATTTTCTTTTCATGGTTAACCTTCCTTTCTTCACATAAATGTTATCTTTGTGATATCTGTTCATATTCAATAGGTTTGAGATGTTTTTCTGTCTCATTAATCACAAAATTAGGTATTAAAGATGAAGAAAGGATGAAATCTGGCAAGAATCATGCAATCATGCAATCATGCAATCATGCAATCGTGCAATCGTGCAATCGTGCAATCGTTTATTTGGAAGTTTTGAGGTATTTTATAAATCCACCCATACTATTCATTAGTTTCTGACATTTTATCCTTCTGTCATTCGCAGCTGGTGGTTCTATATAATGTTGGTCTTCACCTATATAGTACATATTTTTTACCTCACCTGTTGATCCTTTGGAAATATTCAGGAAGTGGCTAAATTCAGCGTCACTTTTCCGGCAAAAACCTTCAGAGATATTATTCATAATTGAAATCCCAGCTCCTGTGATCTGGTTTCGATAAGCGTAATCTTTACAGTCTCTGAAGTCAGAATAAATCAGATTGACCAATTCTCTTGACATCCTCCATAAATCAAGATCTTCGAAGTTTTTTATTGTTCCCATTTTAGCACGAGTTTAAGTTTATACAAAAATATAAAATCTACTGGATTGCACGATTGCACGATCGCACGATTGCACGATTATCACATAAAATGTAACTTTACTGAAAACAACATCCATGACAGTCACTTGCGTATACGTCCATGTAAAGCCTGAGCACGTTCAGGATTTTATCGATGCCACAACTGCAAATCACCTTGAATCGGTTAAGGAGAAAGGCAACCTGCGCTTCGACTTTGTTCAGCAGGCTGACGACCCCTGCCACTTCATGGTCTATGAAGCTTACAGGTCGGATGAGGAAGCGGCAGCCCACAAGAGCACTCCCCATTATCTCCGCTGGAGGGAGGCTGTTGCAGATATGATGGCTGAACCGCGTAAGGGAATGAAATACAACATACTTCAACCTTCTGAAATATAGTGATGATGAATTCATTCCAATTCTCATCTCTGCCGCGGATATACTTCGGAGGCGGTGAAGCAGGAAGACTGCCATCGCTGATAAAAAAGTACGGTAGTCATATTTTACTGGTGACAGGAGGAAGCTCTTTCATCAAATCCCCACGGGCTGCTTCCTTAATGCAAAAATTCAGTGAAGAGGGTATAAGCTACAGGAACGTGAGGATCGCCGGTGAACCTTCTCAGGAAGATATCGACAGGAATGTACAGCTTCTGAGAGCTGAAAAGTTCGACTGCGTGGTGGGTATAGGAGGGGGCAGCGTTATCGATGCAGGTAAAGCCCTGTCTGCAATGGCAGGAAGGGAAGAGTCAGTTATTGAATACCTTGAAGGTGTCGGGACAAAGGAACATCCCGGTACAAAGATCCCATTTATTGCTGTTCCGACGACATCGGGAACAGGCAGTGAGGCAACAAAAAATGCAGTAATATCAAGAGTTGGCCCCAATGGATTCAAGAGGTCGCTTCGTCATGAGAATTTCGTTCCCGATATAGCTCTTGTCGATCCTGAGTTAACATCCACCTGCCCTCCGTCAATCACTGCAGCAAGCGGAATGGACTGCTTCACCCAGCTGATGGAGGCTTATCTGTCGGTGAAGTCCAATCCTTTCACCGATGCACTTGCTCTTGAGGGATTGAAGGCTGTCAAAGAGTCACTTCACAGGGTGGTAAACGATGGTAGCGACACAGAGGCCAGATCGGGAATGTCGCTTGCAGCACTTATATCGGGGATATGCCTCGCCAATGCCGGACTGGGTGTTGTTCACGGATTTGCTTCGTCGCTGGGAGCAAGGTACAGCATTCCTCACGGGGTTATATGCGGAACGCTTATGGCTGCTTCCAATGAAATAACTGTCAGGGAGCTCAGAAGATCAGACAGCGGAAACACCGCATTGAAAAAATATGCTCTGCTCGGAGAGATATTCCTATATGAAAAAAACAGAAACGAAAGCTGGCTTGTGGATGGATTTCTGGAATATCTCAGGAAACTCACTGATGAATTGCATCTGCCCTTACTCAGCGAGGCAGGGGTGAGTGAGTCTGATCTGAAAGCTTTTGCTGAAATTACAGATTGTAAGAATAATCCGATAAAACTCGGTTCCGGAGAAATATCAGAGATCCTTGAAATGAGGTTTTAAATATATGTTCTCAGTGGCACTCTGTGGTCCTCTGTGGTCCTCATGACCTTCTCTGTGTAAGTTCTTTATACTCTTTTGTTACACAGAGAAAAGCCGGAGAAGCACAGAGAGCCACAGAAGGACTTACAGAAATTACTATATTTACAGAACTTTAACCAAAATCTGAACTATGAAATCCTGGAAAATTTTTATCTGCTTATTGGCAATTTTATTGTTAATTAATTCACAATCAGCTCAGTCACAGCTTTCAAAAGAGACTGATGCACAAAAGGTGCAGCGTATGAAATGGTGGACTGAAGCCCGTTTCGGGATGTTTATTCACTGGGGACTTTATGCTCTTCCTGCCCGTCACGAATGGGTAAAGAACAGGGAGAGGATGACAAATGAGCAGTACCAGAAGTATTTTGACAACTTCAACCCCGACCTTTATAACCCGAAGGAATGGGCCCGTATGGCCAGGGATGCAGGGATGAAGTATGTGGTGCTGACAGCCAAGCATCATGAAGGATTCTGTCTGTTCGACTCTAAGTACACGGATTATAAGTCTACAAATACATCCTTCGGCAAGGACCTTATTAAAGAATATGTTGAGGCTTTCAGGGCTGAAGGCCTGAAGGTGGGATTCTACTATTCGCTAATAGACTGGCATCATCCCGACTATACGATCGACAGCCGGCATCCCCAACGTCAGGATGATGACGCTATGTATGAAAAGCTTAACAAAGGCAGGGATATGAACAAGTACAGGGAGTACATGAAAAACCAGGTGAGGGAACTGCTTACGAATTATGGTGAGATAAGCATTATCTGGTTTGATTTCTCATTTCCGGGTAAAAACGGCAAAGGGCGTGCTGACTGGGATTCGGAGAACCTTCTGAAGCTGGCAAGGTCACTGCAGCCTGGAATAATTGTTGATGATCGTCTTGATCTTAAAGATGTTGAAGGTGGTTGGGATTTTACAACGCCCGAACAGTATAAAGTAGAAAAGTGGCCTGAGTATAACGGGAAGAAGATCCCGTGGGAGACATGTCAGACTTTTTCGGGATCGTGGGGTTATTATCGCGATGAGACTAGCTGGAAGAGTCCCGCCCAGCTTCTCGAACTTCTGATTGAGTCTGTAAGCAAAGGGGGCAACCTGCTGCTGAATGTTGGTCCGACGGCAAGAGGTACCTTTGACCACAGAGCTCAGGACAGACTCTCGGCTATGGGTGACTGGATTGCGTTGAACAGCCGTTCAATATACGGATGTACCGAAGCTCCTGCAGGTATGTATGCTCCACCCAACAGTCTGCTTACATATAACCCTGTCACAAACAGGCTTTACATACATCTTCTGGTGTGGCCTATGGGCAGGCTCGATCTTAAGAACATGGCAGATAAGGTTAAGTACATCCAGCTGCTCAGCGATGCTTCGGAGGTGAGATACACTGTTGGCAGGGATATAGCTGCAAACGATCTTACGCTGACACTTCCTGTGCAGAAACCTCCCGTTGAAATACCTGTACTGGAGGTAATTTTAAGATAAGAGTATTTTTTCTCTGTGGTCCTCTGTGGTCCTCCTGACCTTCTCTGTGTAAGTTCTTTATACTCTTTTGTTACACAGAGAAAAGCCGGAGAAGCACAGAGAGCCACAGAGTAAGAAAAAAATATTATTCAAGACTCCCAACCTTCCTTTCAACTTCGTGGAGGATCTCACACGACCTCACCAGTTCTCTCATCTTTGTATGATCGGGGTATAGAGGTCTGTCGATGTCGAGGAATTCAACGTGTTTTCTTATAACATAGTGAGCTTTCTGCACGCCGGTGCCGAATTTATATTCATCTTTCCTGAAATCGAGAGCCTGTGCGGCAGCCATGAATTCGATACCGAGGATGCCGTATGCTGCTTCCAGGATCTGGTTATTCTTGATGGCGGTGTTCATACCCATTGAGACGAAATCTTCCTGGTCGGCGGCAGCAGGAATAGACTGAATCGATGCAGGCATCGACAGTATCCTTTGTTCCACGATAAGCATATCGGCAGTATACTGGCTGAGCATGAGTCCGGAGAACATGCCGGCACCCTTTGTCAGGAAGTCGGGTAATCCGACGCTGAGGGCAGGGTTGTTAAGACGGTTCATCCTCCTCTCCGACATTACGCTGACCATTGTTATGCATGCTCCGGCCATGTCCATC
>JAFGXX010000192.1 GCA_016936435.1 Bacteroidales bacterium | reverse complement strand
TTTTTCACTCTGTAATTCTTCAAAGTCACTTTCTTTCTTCCACCCTGCAACTTTTAGCCGCCGTAGCTTCAGCGAAGGTGGCCTGCAACCTGCAACTTGCAACCTGCAACCAGCAACCTCATCCCTGGTTCACAAAAGTACTCAAGCCATTCGAAGTATTAAAGAATTATTTAATTTTGCAAACAGAATAAATACTTATACATATATGTCAGGTCACAATAAATGGTCTACGATCAAGAGAAAGAAAGGTGCTGCAGATGCCAAAAGAGGTAAGATGTTCACCAAAGTTATCAAGGAGATCATAATAGCTGCAAAGGAAGGAGGAGGTGATCCTGACCTGAATCCAAGACTGAGGCTTGCGATACAGAATGCTAAAGGTGTCAACATGCCTAAAGACAATATCGAGAGGGCAATAAAGAAGGCTACAGGTGCTGATTCGGTAAACTATCTGGAGACTTCTTTTGAAGGCTATGCCCCCGGCGGCATAGCAGTATTTGTCGAGTGTCTGACTGACAACAACAACAGAACAGTAGCTTCGGTGAGGTCGACCTTTAACAAATACGGAGGCAGCCTGGGTACTAATGGCTCTCTGAGTTTTCTGTTTAACAGGAAGGGCATATTCACCATTGAAGCTGAAGGAGTGAACACCGAAGAACTTGAACTTGAGATGATAGATGCGGGAGCTGAGAACTTTGAACTCAACGACGATACCATAACAATAACCTGCGCCATGGAAGATTTTGGAAATGTAAGCAGGAAACTGGGAGAGCTTGGAATTGAACCTGAGGAATCAGGGCTGAGAAGGATACCCAACGACACAAAGGAACTGGATCTCGAGTCGGGAAAGAAAGTTATGAAGTTCATTGATGCTCTTGAGGACGATGATGATGTTCAGAACGTTTATCATAATCTGCTGATAACCGATGAGCTTGCTGAAGCCCTTGACCAATAAACCTCAATAATGAACAAGATTGTACTTCTCCTTCTGGCAGCCCTGCTATTCTTTTCATGCAAAAAGGAAGAAGACAATAATATAATCTGGGAGAAGTCTTTCGGAGCTGGTCATGCATATTTTATTGAACAGACTTCCGACAGCGGGCTGATCTGTTGCGGAACCCTGGGTGCTAGTCCCTATGTCATCAAATATTCTTCCGGTATGATGCCTGATGCTTTTTATACATCTTCTTCATCAGGTCGCTTTACTTCGGCATGGTGGTGCAGCGATTGTATCATTGCTGCCGGCAGCAGTGAAGGCAAGATGCTTGTCGAAAGAATGGATACCTATGGTAATCCTGTATGGGATACGACAATCAGCGCCGGTTTTGCTGTTGAAAGGGCATCTCTTATACATGATGGAAACGGAAGTTTTCTCGCTATAGGAAGTGCTGAAGCAGAATCGTTCGACAACAATGAATCCGGTATCTTCTTTGTCAGGATTGACACCTCAGGGAACATAAGCGAAGAAACTGTTTATAATGGTTCAGGCTTTATGTCGGCTGGGCAGACCTGTGCCGACCAGGCCGGAAACATTTATATTCCTCTTACTGTCATTTCGGAGGGAAAAAAGCCGAAGGCAATTTTAGCCCGGTTCAGCAGTGTACTTAATAAAATATGGGAAACCGAACTATACAATAATCCCGATTATTCGGCTTCATGTCAGGCTGTCGTCAGCGACGGGTCGGGTACACTTTTTGTTACAGGCGACATGGAAGCTTCAAATGCTTCGGGTGTGCTCAAAAACTCTTTCCTTGCTTCCGTTTCAACCGGAGGGGAAATACTATGGAAGCGATATCCGGAAAACTCAAATTCGGGCGCTGCCCTGTTATACAGGCAAGGAGAACCGTTGATAATGCTGAATCGCAATTGCTTCATTATCAGGAAAGCAAATACGGAAGATGGCGCTGATGCAGGTATCATAAGAATGTTCAGCCAGTGTGACTCTTATACAACCGATGCCTTCGGTGCCGCCATCACCGAAGACGAAAGCGGAAATTTTGTCTGTGCCGGTTCGCTGGGTGGAAATTTCTATATTGCAGTCAAATCTTCGCAATAACAGCTATATTTGCAGCATGTTCCGAAAAACCATAGTGCTGATCATAATTGCAGGTTTTAATGCCGGCCTCTGCAACGCCCAGGCATTTATCAAAACCGGGGATCTTCTTTCACGACCCGGCAGTAAGGGGGAGCTGACAATTAACCAGGACCAGGCCATCGACACCCTGATAAGCAGGCACATCAGTTCCAACAGGAAATATCGCACTTCCGACGGACGGCAGGGTATGCCGGGATTCAGGATACAGATATACTATGGCTCTGTAAGAAATGCACGCGAAGAAGCCAACAAGGTGATGCTTCAGTTCCTCAATAAATTCGGGGAGAAGAAAGCCTACCTTCAGTACCTCGATCCGGGCTGGTACATGGTCAGGGTAGGAAATTACCGGACCAGGACAGAAGCCTACAACGATTTTATGGAAATCAGGAAAGAATTTCCCGACGCCTACATTGTGCCCGCAGTTATTATTTTCCCCGATCTGATCAAAGATTAAAATGAGTGACCCTGTAAAACATGAATGCGGCATCGCTATGCTACGGTTGCGGAAGTCGCCAGAGTATTATATTGATAAATACGGTACATGGGATTACGGCCTTCAGAAGATGTATCTCATGATGGAGAAACAGCACAACAGGGGGCAGGATGGAGCAGGAATAGCAGGCATAAAGCTCAATGTAGAGCCTGGAAACAGATATATCTTCAGGCAACGCTCAAACCGGACCGATCCCTTGAGAGAAATTTTCGGGCTTATTTATGAAGACATCGACAGAATACTCAAAGAAGGGAAAAACACTCTTCAGGATCCCTTAAGCATAATTCATAAAATACCATTTGCCTGTGATGTTTACCTGGGACACCTGCGCTATGGAACATACGGTAACTATAAGATCGATTATGTGCACCCGGTAAGCCGTGAGAATAACTGGCGGTCGAGGAACCTGGTTATGGCGGGGAACTTCAACCTTACAAATGTCTCGGAAGTGTTCGATCATCTGGTCGATCTGGGCCAGAATCCGATTGATTTTTCAGATACAGTAACTATCCTTGAAAACGTGGGTCACAGGCTCGATGAGGAAAATGAAAGGCTGTTCAGGCATTTCAAGGACGGAGGCTACTCAAAAAAGGAAATATCGCCAATGATTGAGAAGAATCTCGATCTGGCAACGGTTCTTACCAAGGCAAGCCGGAACTGGGACGGCGGGTATACCATGGCAGGCATGGTCGGTCATGGCGATGCTTTTGTTATGCGCGACCCGGCAGGCATCCGTCCGGCTTTTTATTATATTGACGATGAGGTTGTTGTGGCAGCCTCGGAAAGGCCGGTAATTCAAACAATATTTAATGTCCGCACCGACCAGGTGGAAGAGCTTCCTCCTGCACACGCGCTGATCCTAAAAGCCACGGGAGAAAACACTATCGTAAGATTAAGGGACGATGCTGAAATAAGGAAATGCTCCTTCGAGAGGATATATTTTTCAAGGGGTACAGATAAGTCTATATACCGCGAAAGAAAAAAACTGGGAGAACTGCTCACTCCGCGTGTTCTGAAAGCGGTTAACCACGATCTCGACAATACGGTCTTCTCATATATCCCGAACACGGCTGAAAGTGCATTCTACGGGCTTATCAAGGGAGTAGAAGATTATCTTAACAGGACAAAAACAGAGACAATACTTGAACGGGGACGGTCATTGACGCGTGAAGAACTCGAAACCATAATAAACCACAGACCCCGGGTTGAAAAAATCGCTGTCAAGGATGCCAAACTCAGAACTTTCATTACCGGCGACAATGGAAGAGAAGACCTGGTGGGGCATGTATATGATGTTACCTACGGAGTAATAAGAAGAGGCATAGACAATCTTGTTGTAATTGATGATTCAATAGTAAGGGGGACAACTCTCAAAAAGAGTATAATAAGGATCCTTGACAAGCTCGACCCTGCAAAGATAGTGATAGTCTCTTCCTCTCCACAGATCAGATATCCTGATTGTTACGGTATTGATATGGCAAAACTCGGAGACCTGATAGCTTTCAGGGCAGCAGTCGAACTGCTCAGGGATACAGGCAGGGATTCACTTATAGGCAGCCTGTATGAGGAAGCCAGGGAGGAAAACCTTAAACCTGTTGATGAAATAAGAAACCTGGTGAAAGAAATATATAAACCTTTCTGTCCTGATGAAATATCGGCAAAGATAGCAGCCATGCTCAGGACTGAAGACATCAGATCGGATGTGGAGATTGTATTTCAGTCTATTGAGGGGCTTCATGAAGCTTGTCCCGGACATACCGGCGACTGGTATTTTACAGGTGATTACCCCACGCCCGGCGGCAACAAGGTCGCCAACAGGTCGTTCATGAATTTCGTTGAAGGGAAAAATGTGAGGGCTTATTAGTGGTCGCGTGAGAACCACGGGATCATGAAATCCTTTTTATACGAAGCCAGGTGCCTGTTTATTTTTTCAACGTAAATATCCCTGAGTGTGATCATTATTCCTGTCTCCTCAACATTCCCGAAATGATGGTTGATAAATGTCCCGAAGGTGCGCATCGTAGGTGACAGATTCATGTAGGCATTTATCAGAGGCGGAATGGTTTCACCGAGGTTCCTGACTTCGGCTGAGAGAATCTTGTAATCTTCCTTGTAGCGCCAGCTTCTGAAGATCTTCTTCATTTCCTCCTCATGAATGTCTGTTATCGCGGGTTCCTTTGGAACAACGAGGTTTTCGGGATCGCCAAAGTGCTTTTTCAGAAAATAGAGGATCATGTTTCTCGCATTCTGATTGAAATGCGGATACATTGTAACCTTTCCGAATAAATATTTGATGTGATGGTTTTCAAGAAACAGTGCGCCAAGTCCGTCCCAGATGTTATCGAGAGCAAAAAGGCTTTTCCTGCCCATAGCCCTTGACTGGTAATCGGGCTGAACAAAGGACCTGCCCAGTTCCATCATATGTGGATAATATTTCCCGAGGAATTTTTCGGAAAAGTTGAAATATAATGAGGAGGCCAGCCTGGTAATGTCACACTGAAGACAGTCTTTTTCAGGGAAATAGTAGCGATAACCACCGACAATCTCATTGTGATCGGGATCCCATACAATCAGCTGCTTCTGCGGATCAACAGGCGCAATGTCGAATTCATCAATGTCGACAGACTTACCTGTTCCGCCTCCGGCATGACGGAAAGTTATCTCCCTCACCCTGCCCACTTCCTCCATCAGCACAGGAGAGGAGTTGTTGTCAAAAATATAGACCTCGTTGTTCCCGTTGTTGGTTCTGCGAAGGAGCCTCCCGGGAGTAAGTTCTGCAATTATCCTGTCGAGAGGTTGCCTCGGAACTATCTGTTCCATTTCCATCCTTGTGATGTTTTCTTCGAATATATTCAATAAAAAGTCAGATGCAAGTTAATCTTTTTTTAAATCCATCAATATCATTTTATGACTGATTCAAGTTCATAGGTTTTCGCCATTACCCATTCAGCCCATCCGGAATGACTTTTTGATGAGTCGAAGGTCTGCCAGGGTATCTTCTCCCCGAAAGCAAGTGAAATGCTTTTTTCCTTCTGGCTGAACATTTCGTGGGGAAGGAAAAGCATCTCAATGTTTGCTTTTATTCGCAGTGATGTCCTGATGTTCGCAAGGTTATAGAAGAAATCAGAGTTGCGACCTGAGAAATAAGCCGGAATGACATCTCTTTTGTGCTGAATAGCTTTGGTTATAAATGTTTTATGCCATTTAAGGTCCATGATTGAACCGGCTTTTTTCCTGGAACATAAGCCCGCCGGGAAATAAAGTATCTGACTGTCTGACGCGAATGTTTCTTCCAGCAGTCTGATAGCTTCTTTCGCCTGGGCTCCGTGCTTGTTCACAGGGAGGAAAATGCCTGACAGATTTTTAAGGTTCATCAGAAGATCATTTACAGGAAACTTAATGTCGCTGAAATATTTTCCAAGTTCGTTCATAAAAACGAGCCCGTCAAGTCCTCCCAGAGGATGATTGGACACGAAAAAATACCTTCCCGATGAAGGAATTTTCGCGCTGCCGAAAACCCTGTATGATATGCCCATAGTTTCAAGACAAGCCCTGATAAATTCAGTATCCCTGAGATGACCATGATCCCTGAGTAATTTGTTTATGTCGTCCTGATGTATTATCCGGGCGAGGTATTTTATCAGGAAGCCCGGAACTGCTTTTGACAGAGAGGGATTCTTTGAACGCAGAACTTCTCCCACGTCTATCTTAAGAAATTCTCCTGCCGGTGTTGATCCATTCATCTCGAATCAGGGGATTTATTGAGGAAGACAAAGGTATTATTTTTTCAAATACGTAGTTGGCAGATATTTGCATCTATGCAGTTGCTTATCCTGTTCTGAGTTCTTTATGCCATTGTTAATTACCATAATGTCAGATATATACATGGCATTAAAGTATTATGACAATCCGGGAATGCGGGTTTTGACACTTATCAGGGCAAAAAGTTTTCAACAGGAAAATAAAAAAAGTGGAGGAAGGTGGGGGAAAGTGGATATTTTTTCTTTATTTTAGCCTTTTAATAATCATAAGCGTAAATGGCCACATTTATAGGCGATTATACATGCAAGGTGGATGTCAAGGGGAGGATAATCCTCCCGATGGCATTCAAGAAGCAGATGCCTGCAGATGAATACGGCCATTTTGTAGTACGCAAGGACATTTTTGAGGATTGTCTGGTGCTCTATTCGATCGGTGACTGGAACCGGCAGCTTGAGAAGATCAGGAAAAGGATCAATCCCTACAACAGGGAGCACAACAAATTTCTCAGGAACTTTTTCATGGGTACGGCAGAGCTCACTCTCGACAATAACAACCGGCTGCTCATACCCAGGCGCCTTTTGGATGTTATCGGAACACAGAGAGATGTTGTCCTGGCAGGGCAGGATGGAAGGATTGAGATATGGGCTGCAGATGTTTATGAACAGACTGGTATGCTGGCAAATGAATTTGCCGATCTGGCTGAGAAGCTGATGGGGGGAATAACTAACGAGGCCGAAGAGTGATGGCTTATCATATACCTGCACTGCTGGATGAAAGTATTGAAGGGCTGAATATCCGGCCCGACGGGGTGTATGTTGACGTAACTTTCGGAGGTGGAGGCCATACACGGGAGATACTTAAGAGACTGGATAAGGGAATGCTTATTGCTTTCGACCAGGATGAAGATGCCCTGGCCAATCTGCCCGACGACCCCAGGCTTATATTCCTCGACCAGAATTTCAGATTCCTGAAAAACAACCTTATTTTCAACGGTATCACCAGCATTTCGGGGCTTATTGCCGACCTGGGAGTTTCCTTCCACCAGTTTGATGAGCCTCAGCGCGGATTCACTTTCCGGTCAGATGCACCCCTCGACATGAGAATGAACAAAGCAGGCCCGACAACAGCAGCCATGCTTCTTAATTCACTCGATGAAAAGGCCCTGGCAGATTTGTTTTATAACTACGGAGAGCTTAAAAATTCCCGAAGAATAGCATCGGAAATAGTGGCAGCCAGAAGGGAAAAACTGCTTGAATCGGCAAATGACCTTATGTTGGCGATAAAGAAACTTTTTCCGCCACACCAGGAGCATAAGTTCCTGGCAAAGGTATTTCAGGCACTGAGAATAGCTGTCAACAACGAGATGGAATCGCTACGGGAGATGCTTACCCAGGCCCTCGAAATGCTCTGTCACGGAGGCAGGCTTGTGGTCATCACCTATCATTCACTCGAAGACAGGCTGGTGAAAAACTTTATGCGGGCGGGCAACTTTGAAGGTGTTGCCGGGAAAGATTTTTACGGACGGAGCGAAACTCCTTTCAGAATAATAAATAACCGGATCATTACTCCCGGACCCGACGAGATAGCCAGAAACAGCCGTTCACGCAGTGCTAGGCTAAGGATAGCTGAAAAGATTTGAATAATGACGATGAAGGAAAACGGAACCACTAAAACTAAGTCCGGAAGCTTCATCAAGGAGCTTCTGAGCGGAAGCATGATCACCGAGAAGATTATCCTGAGGAACCTCTGGTATGTTTTTCTTCTGACTTTTCTGGCTGCCCTATACATCGGTAACAGGTTCCATGCAGAAAAGACTACCAGGGAGATCACACGCCTTCAAAGGGAGGTTAAGGACCTCAAGGCTGAGTCGCTTGCAACCTCTGCCGAGCTTATGTATCTGAGCCGTCAGTCGGAGGTGTACAGGCAGGTCAGGGAGAGAGGTCTGAACCTCGAGGAGCTGAAATCACCACCTTTTAAACTACTTGTCGATAAAAAATAAGGAATGTCGGTACGCGATGAAATAGTATGGAGGACAGGCGTTGTATACATCACAATTGCCACTGTCGCCATTGTCATTGTTGCACGGATACTCTTTCTGCAGACCATACAGCACGGCAAATGGGCAGCCATGGCTGAACGCTATGTTTACAATACCACCGAGGTGCCGGCCAACAGAGGCGATATTCTTGCGCACGACGGACGCATTCTCGCAAGCTCAGTACCTCATTATACAATTTACATGGATACCCGCAGCACCGGCATGTCGTCTGAGACGTGGAACAAGGGTATCGACGGTCTCTCGGCTGGTCTTGCAAGGCTTATAGGAGGCCATTCGGCAGCAGGCTGGAAATCAGTTATCACTGAGGCCAGGAGGCGAGGCGACAGGTATTTTCTCATAAAGAGAAGAGTCGAATATGAAACTCTTAAAAAGCTGAAAGAATTACCTGTTTTCAGGGAAGGCCGCTTCAGGGGAGGTCTGGTGGCCCAGCCGGAGAACATCCGCATACGCCCCAACAGCGAACTTGCAGCACGGACAATAGGATATCTGAATCTTGGAGACGAAGGCAATGAGGTGGGCATCGAAGGTTCTTTTGATGAAGAACTTGCCGGCCGGAACGGAAAAGTCGTCAGACAAAGACTTGCAGGCGGTGACTGGTTGACAATTAATGACGCGGGCACTGTTACCTCAAAAGACGGAAATGACATCCTGACAACAATAGATGTTGACCTTCAGGACGTTGCAACATCGGCGCTTCGTACCCAGCTGAAAAAGCATAATGCCCACCACGGATGCGCAGTGGTAATGGAAGTCAGAACAGGTGATATCAGGGCTATTGCCAACCTGGAACTGGGAGAAGACGGTAACTACCATGAATTGTACAATTATGCCGTCGGTGAAAGTACCGAACCAGGGTCGACATTCAAGCTTCCGGCACTCATGGCTGCTATGGAGGACGGTGTGATAGATACAGGCGATATTGTTGATACCGGAGACGGTAAGATAAAGTTTTATGACAGGATAATAAGGGATACCAGGGAGGAAGGATATGGAAGCCTGACGGTAAAAGAGGTATTCGAGAAATCATCCAATGTAGGAACCTCAAAACTGATATGGGATAATTATAAAGACGATCCTAAAGCCTGGGTCAACCGTCTCTATGCGATGAAACTAAATGAAAAACTGAATATTCAGATAAAAGGAGAAGGTACGCCGCTGATAAAATATCCGGGTGAAAAACTCTGGTCGGGGATTTCACTTCCCATGATGTCGTACGGTTATGAAGTTCAGCTTACCCCACTCCAGATACTCACTTTCTATAATGCCGTTGCCAACGACGGCAGGATGATGAAGCCACGCTTCGTCACTGCGGTGATGAAGAACGGCAAGGTCATCCGGCGCTTTGAGACAGATGTAATAATAAACTCCATTGCTTCGCGGTCGACAATAAAGAAGGCAAAGGCAATGATGGAGGGTGTGGTGGAAAAAGGAACCGCCATGAACCTTAAAAATTCACATTACAGGATAGCCGGTAAAACCGGGACAGCCCAGATAGCAAGAGGAAGAACAGGTTACAGATCGGGTCAGCGTATTTCTTACCAGGCCTCTTTTGTCGGTTATTTTCCTGCTGAGAACCCACTCTATTCATGCATAGTGGTTGTTAATGCACCATCGAACGGCGTATACTACGGCAATGTGGTTGCCGGTAATGTTTTCAGGGAAATTGCCGATAAACTGTATGCCACTAATTTCTTCCGCGATTTTCGCAGCACAGAGCTTGTCGCAGAGGGTAATATTCCCGAAGCCGGCAATGGTTACAGCGCCGATATCCACAGGGTACTAAGCGAACTGAGAGTAAAACATAAAAGACCATCGGGAACTGACTGGGTTGCCACACGTGAAAGCGGAGATACAGTTAACCTGAGGGTTCTGAACATAAAATCAGGCCTTGTCCCGGATGTGCGGGGCATGACTCTCCGTGACGCAATATTCCTGCTCGAAAATTCGGGATACAAGGTCAGGTTCAACGGCAGGGGAAGGGTGAGAAGACAGTCTCCCGAACACGGAGCAAGATATTATGAAGGACAGGTGGTGTCACTGGATATGAATATGTAAAATGAAAAAACTGAGGGAAATACTGGCAGGGATAAACATCCTTTCATTGCGGGGAGATGAAAATGTAATTATAAGTGATGTAACATTTGATTCAAGAAAGGTCACAGCAGGCTCTCTTTTTATTGCCATAAGCGGAACCAGGAACAATGGCCATGATTTCATACCCGACGTTATCAGATCGGGAGCTGCGGCAGTTATTTGTGAAGTTCTTCCTGAGAAGACTGCTCCTGATGTTTCTTGGATACTTACCGGTGATTCGGCTAAGGCACTTGGTATTGCTGCCTCGAATTTTTATGGAAATCCGTCTTCATTGCTTAAGCTCACAGGTGTAACAGGCACCAACGGAAAAACAACGATAGCCACTCTTCTTTACAGGCTTTTCACTGAACTCGGATTCAGGTGCGGACTCTTCTCTACCGTCTGTAATTATATCGTTGACAAGCAATTACCGGCCACTCACACCACTCCCGACCCGGTTCAGCTTAACAGGCTCCTTGCCGAAATGACAGATGCCGGCTGTGAATATGCCTTCATGGAGGTGAGCTCTCATGCCATCGACCAGAAGAGGATAGCGGCACTTCAATTTGCAGGAGCTATTTTCACCAACCTGACACACGATCATCTTGATTACCATAAAAGTTTCGACAATTATCTGAGGGCTAAAAAAAGCTGGTTCGACAATCTTTCTTCCAGCGCCTTTGCACTTGTCAATGCTGATGACCGCAACGGAATGGTGATGCTTCAGAACTGCAGGGCTCAGCATCATACATATTCTGTAAGGGGCATGGCTGATTTCAGGTGCCGGATCATCGAACAGGGTTTCGAAGGAATGGGCCTGAAGATAATGGATGAAGAAGTCTGGACAAGGTTTGTCGGAGACTATAATGCATCCAACCTTCTTGCCGTGGCAGGAACCGCAGTTCTGCTGGGAGCAGGGAAAGAAAAAACACTGAAAATACTCAGTAACCTCAGTCCTGTTGCCGGGAGGATGGAAGTGATAAGATCAGACGACGGGATAACGGGAATTGTTGATTACGCCCATACTCCCGATGCTCTTCTGAATGTTATCGCTACCATAAACAAAGTCCGCAGCGGCAGTATCAGCCTGATAACTGTTGTAGGCGCAGGTGGCGACCGCGACCGTTCAAAGAGACCCGAAATGGCTGCCATCGCCGCTGAAGGAAGTACAAGGGTGATACTCACTTCCGACAACCCCCGGACTGAAGATCCTGAAAAGATTCTCGACGATATGGAAGCGGGTATAGAACCCTCCATGAAGAAAAAAACCCTCAGGATCACCGACAGGAGACAAGCTATCAGAACGGCAGTGCTGTCGGCCCGTGCCGGTGACGTGATCCTGGTAGCGGGCAAAGGCCATGAAGATTACCAGGAGATTAACGGAGTGAAACATCATTTTGACGACAGGGAAGAGGTCAGAAAGGCCTTCTCACAGCGATAAAAAAACAAGGAGATGCTCTATTATCTTTTTAAATATCTCGACACCCTCAACGTTCCCGGAGCGGGAATGTTTGAGTACATATCATTCAGATCGGCTGCAGCTGTTATTACTTCACTTCTGATCTCCCTTCTTATCGGCAAGCGGATAATTGAGATTCTTAGAAAAAAACAGGTGGGCGAGGTAGTCCGCGATCTTAGTCTTGAAGGACAGTACCGGAAAACCGGAACACCATCGATGGGTGGAATAATAATCCTTGCCTCAATATTAATACCAGTACTTCTTTTTGCCAGACTCGACAATGTATATGTGTTGCTGATGATCCTTACCACTATCTGGCTTGGAATGATAGGCTTTGTCGATGATTATATAAAAGTATTCAGGAAGAACAAGGAAGGTCTGGCAGGCAGGTTCAAGGTCACAGGCCAGGTTGTTTTGGGTCTGATCGTTGGCCTTACCCTGTTTTTCAGTGACGACACTGTAATTGTTGAAACAACAAATGTGTCGGCTCTGACGGCGAGAGAGAGGACCGAGCTTGTCGAATCATCTGTTTCAGAGCTGCCTTCCGACAACGGTGCCATAAGGAAGAAGTCGACTAAAACCACCATTCCCTTTGTAAAAAATAATGAATTTGACTACTCATGGCTTGTGGGATTTATCAGTGAGGAAAACAGGCAGTTCTGGACATGGCTTGTTTTTGTGCTGGTAGTTATTTTCATCCTCACTGCCGTTTCGAACGGGGCCAATCTTACCGATGGTCTCGACGGCCTGGCGACAGGCACTTCGGCAATAATCGGGACAGCTCTCGCCATACTGGCCTATGTGTCGAGTAACATTATTTATGCCGACTACCTTAATATTATGTTCATTCCGCGATCAGAGGAGCTTGTGATCTTTGCCGCTGCCTTCATCGGAGCTACCATTGGCTTCCTGTGGTATAACTCTTTTCCTGCCCAGGTTTTCATGGGCGATACGGGGTCCCTGGCCCTGGGAGGCATAATAGCTGTTTATGCAATCGTGATAAGAAAAGAGCTTCTTATTCCGATACTGTGCGGCATTTTCCTGGTGGAAAACCTGTCGGTGCTAATACAGGTTTCGTGGTTTAAAAGAACGAAAAGGAAATTCGGGACAGGAAGGAGGGTCTTTCTAATGGCGCCACTCCATCATCATTACCAGAAGAAAGGATATCCCGAGCCTAAAATAGTTACGAGGTTCTGGATAGTTGCGATACTGCTTGCCGTGCTCAGCATCGTAACGCTGAAGATAAGATAAAGCGATGAAGAGAAAGATAGTCATACTGGGAGGAGGAGAGAGCGGGACCGGTTCAGCAGTTCTGGCGCTTAAGAAAGGCTTTGACGTATTTCTTTCCGACGCAGGAACTATAAAGGACAAATACCGTGACATACTTGTCAGCCATAAGATAGCATGGGAAGAAGGTTTACATACTGAAGACACAATACTTGATGCTGACGAGGTTATAAAGAGTCCGGGAATAAGGGAAGATGCGCCGATAGTGCAAAAGCTTCGTGCAAAGGGGGTTCCGGTGATATCGGAAATTGAGTTTGCAGGTCGCTATGCCGGGGGGAAGAAGATATGTATAACCGGCAGTAACGGCAAAACAACAGTTACCAGCCTGATATATCATATTCTCAGTAAGGCCGGCAAAAAAGCCGCGCTCACCGGTAATGTAGGTCACAGTTTCGCTATGGCCGTCGCCGAAGGCAACTATGATTATTACGTTATTGAGCTTAGCAGCTTTCAGCTAGACGGGATGTTTGATTTCCGGGCCGATATCGCAGTGCTGCTTAACATAACACCCGACCATCTCGACAGGTATGATCATGACATTCAGAATTATATCAACTCCAAATTCAGGATAATCCGGAACCAGACTGCATCAGATTATTTGATTTACTGGGCTGATGATCCTGTCATAAGCAGGGAACTTGACAAACGGAGGCCTGAAGTTACACTTCTGCCTTTCTCCGACAGCAAATCGGAGAACATGGCAGCGTGTATCGACAACAACGATCTGATTATCAATTACCACCATAAAACTAACCTTATGACCATTCATGAACTGGCGCTGAAAGGCCGTCATAACACTTACAATTCAATGGCTGCTGCCATTGCAGGCAAAGTGCTGAACATCCGTAAAGATGTCATCAGAGAGAGCCTTGCTGACTTTCAGGGAGTAGAACACCGGCTCGAGCCGGTAATCAAAGTCAGCGGAATAAGTTTTATAAATGACTCGAAGGCCACGAATGTTAACTCAACATGGTACGCCCTTGAGTGCATGGAAACAGCTGTGATATGGATTGTGGGAGGTATTGATAAAGGAAATGACTATTCCGAACTTTTTAATGTTGTGAAGCAGAAGGTAAAAGCTGTTGTCTGCCTGGGTAAGGATAATGAAAAGATAAAGAAGGCCTTTGTTGATGTTGTACCGACGATAGTCGAAACAAACAGTATGGAGGAGGCTGTGAGGTCGGCCTATTATCTCGCAAAGAAAGGGGAGACAGTTTTGCTTTCGCCGGCATGTGCAAGCTTCGATCTTTTCAATAACTACGAAGACAGGGGCAGGCAGTTTAAAGCAGCTGTCAGGAATCTTTGATTTAAAATTATATGCAGAAGGGCTTGCTGACACGGACATTTAAGGGCGACAGGGCTGTATGGGGCCTTGTGGTCCTCTTTATGATATATTCGCTTCTGGCCGTTTACAGCTCTTCTGTGGGTGTGGCTTTCAGAAGTTACGGTGGCGATACAACTTATTTCCTCCGGAGCCAGCTCATTATGTTGCTCCTGAGTCTGGCAGTGATTGTGGTGGTCTCTTATCTGCCTTACAGGATATATTATTCAATGGCAGGACTCTTTCTCATCATAGCAGCCGGTTTGCTGGTGCTGACGCTGGTGTTCGGGGCAAGAGTCAACGAAGCAACAAGATGGCTCGTTATCCCGGGAACAGGATTCAGGCTGCAAACCAGCGACGTGGCAAAAGTTGCCCTTGTTATCTACACTGCACGAACACTCTCAAAATATCAGAACGAACTGAAAAATTTTGGTCTCGTTACAAGGCTATTCATCGTTCCTGCAGCTATTATTTGTGCCCTGATAATGCCTGAGAACCTCTCGACTGCCCTGATGATCTTCGGCATCGTTATGGTGATATTGTTCATTGGCAGGGTACCATTCAGATTCCTGCTTGCCTACGCAGGGATGGCACTGGCAGGAGTGATACTCTTTGCACTGGCACTGACACTTGTGACTGATGACAACAGGGTGGAGGTATGGAAAAACAGGATAGAGAACTTTTTTTCGGGAGAGTCTGATCCCGACGAGGATTTTCAGGCAAACCAGGCTAAGATAGCTATTTCAACAGGAGGTCTTTTCGGTAAGGCTCCCGGTCGCAGCACGCAGAGGAACATGCTGCCCCAGTCAAATTCCGATTTCATTTTCGCAATAATTATAGAAGAATACGGCCTTCTGCTGGGAGCTGTCCCTTTACTGCTAGCCTATATGATACTTCTTTTCAGGGGGGTTACAATAGCTAAAAAGTGTGAAACAGCCTTTCCGGCTTTCCTGGTACTGGGACTTATTATCATGATTGTGATACAGGCTCTTGTTAATATGCTCGTTGCCGTCGGACTATTCCCGGTTACCGGTCAGACACTGCCCATGGTAAGCTGGGGAAGGACATCCGTGCTGATGATGAGTTTCTCAATAGGTGCAATTTTGAGTGTAAGCAGGGTGGTGAATGCGAAAATAAAAAATGAGGAGTTGCCCTATGATGATACTATTGAAGAAGGGAGGAAGATATGAGTAAGTTGTCGAAAAGGATACTCATCAGCGGAGGGGGAACGGGAGGCCATGTATTTCCTGCCATCTCGATAGCCAATGCAATAAGGAGAATGGAACCCGATACGGAGATCCTGTTTGTCGGAGCCGAAGGTAGAATGGAGATGGAAAAGGTCCCTGCAGCAGGTTACAGGATAGTCGGCCTTCAGATTGAAGGTTTCCGGCGGAGCCTGCATCCCCATAACCTCAAAGTTGTTTTCAAGCTTTTTAAAAGCCTTGT
>JAFGXX010000001.1 GCA_016936435.1 Bacteroidales bacterium | reverse complement strand
GACAGAGCCGTACATCCAACTCCGCTGGTTGCATAATCGAAATTAAAAGTTACTGCATCATAAGGTTTTAGCTGGAATGGATATAGTGCCCTGGTAAGGTTATCTGACGACCAGGGGAAAGAGCTGAAATTAAAAAGCTGGTCACCGCTGAATTCCAGACCCTTCCCCCTTGCATCGGTGATCCTCACCCACCTGTTGTCAGTCCTCAGTCCGTAATCCTGGGGAATAAGGTAAGGCTCATACATTGCATCGACAGTTGATTTGTAACGCCCTGTACGATAACCGGATTTTCTGTCGGGATAATTTTCCTGCGGACCCCTGCCGTACCATTCAACATTCTCAAGAGAGCTGTCGAGTATCCATTCTGTTCCTATCCGTGGAAGCCAGGATGGCATATCTCCGTCGGGTGTCACAGTATGTGATAACTTCACTTCGCCTGAAGGAAAGATATGATAGCAAAAATCATTAATGAAGGCTCCGCGTCCTGAAGGGGGAAATGATACTGTAACTGCTTTTATTTCAACGTATCTCCCTTCGTTAAGTGTCGATGTGAATGATATCAGTTTTTCATTCATCCTGTCGAGTCCGTAGGTATACCATTCTGTTGCGGCCCATCGTCCCATGAAATCGGACCTGTGCTTGTTATTTGACCTTCCGGAATTCCATTCATCAGTTTCATTCGCAAGGGGTGCACGCCAGACATTAAGCACCGGACCTCTTTTCAGCATCTCCTTTTCGCAGTAGATTACTGATTCCAGCCTTCCTGTTGCTTTTCTGAAGCTACAGGAAAAATTTTCCCCTTTAATGACAACCAGGCTGTCGCCGGCCGACAATTCCAGTACATCTCCGTCATGATCCTGCTGTTTACCCGGCGGAGCAAACCAGGGAAGTTCAAACTGCGACCAGGCAACTTCAAATCCTTTTTCTGCCCACAGGGTCTTATCCCTGGTTCTGAAACTAAGGGTAAGACTATACTCTTGACCCTCTTCAGGACGTGGTTTTGTAAAGGGAATAATTATATCCTCCGAATTCCCGGGATCGATATCCGTGCTGACCTCTCCTTCCTGAATAAGCTCCCCGTCAGCTTCAAGAAACCATACAGTCTGCATTTCCCCAAGGTTTGTAAAGAGGTTCCTGTTTGTTATCCTTACTCTTCCTTCATCAGCTGATAAAAGTTCCGTCCTGACCGGTTCGCCCATTTTCTTTATCTGCCACATCTCCGGCTGGGGACGGCGGTCGGGCCAGATCGAGCCGTATGTGCGTGCTCCAATACCATAGGTGTAAAACTCTCCTTCGGTGTGCATCTCCTCAAAATCGAGCCACAACATGGCATTTTTTAAAAGCTCTGGCGCGGGAGATACAAGCTGACCATGACCGATATTCTCATCAAAAATGGCAACACGATCGACAACGGCATCACAGATATAGACTGAAGTTTCCTGCCCGTGAATTTCCACGTTTCTCCCTATATTGACCGGGAAAGGGGTGTTGGTGATCTTTCCTGACACAGGCTTCCTTTCACTTTCCCTGCCGTCGATTGTCAGATACATGGTTGCACCATCATAATGAGCCGATACAAAATGCCATTTAAACTGCCAGTCAACAGGAAGAGGAATACGAACAGTATTCCGGCTTTTCGTTGTAAGGTAAAATTCCAGAAACTCATCTCCAATCTGGTGAACACCGAACTGGTTGTTTCCTTTTGTTATAAGTGTTCCGGCAGAATTGCTCAGAGCACGAGGGTATACCCACAAAGCAAGGCTAAGTTTTTCACCGCTGATCTCCAGCCTGGGATCATTATACACCTCTACCCACTGGTCGTGTCCGTTCAAATCAAGACCTTTACCGTGGTACCCCTGAACAAGCTTTGCCCTTCCCATGACGTTTACGCGGATGTTATTCGGAGATGAATCCCTGAGTGTCCTCACACTGTCAGCAAGGCCTGTACTTACAAAATCCCAGATTGCACCTCCCATGCTCCTGGGATACTTGTAAAACAGTTCCCAGTATTCATCAAGCCCACCACCTCCGTTTCCCGTAACAGCCACATACTCATCAAGAAATGAAGGTCTGGGGTCGGCAGAAGACGGAACAGTGAATACATCTGTAAGGAGTGAACGGACAGAAGGATACCTGGGGCCGATAATTTCCTCACATTTCTGGGCAAAGGCATTGCCACCGTACATCCAGTAGCGGGTATGGTCATATTTTTTACCTTCATCAATTACCGCACAGATGTTATCTCCTTCGCCACTCTCATTTCCTGCACTCCAGAAAATAACAGAGGGATGGTTTCTGTCGCGCAGTACCATTTTACGGGCTCTTTCACGATACATTTCTTCCCATTCAGCCATTGTTGAGACATATTGGAAACCATGACTTTCATCACCTGTCTCGTCAACGATATAGATCCCGTATTCATCAGCAAGTTCAAGGTACCTGTTTTCGGGCGGATAGTGCGAAGCTCTTACACAATTGATGTTGAATTGTTTCAACAGTGTCATATCTTTTCGAATTGTTTCTTCATCCATTGTGTGTCCGAGGACGGGGTGCTGCATATGGCTGTTTATTCCATTTAGTTTCAAAGGTTTCCCGTTCAGATAAAAGACCTGTTCCCTTATTTCCGTTTCCCTGAAGCCTGTTTTTCCGGCCAGAGCCTGAAGAGGTTTTCCCGACCTGTCGAGAAGCTCAATTATTATGGTATAGAGGTCGGGCTTTTCTGCCGACCAGAGTAAAGGGTTTTTAATTTCTGCGGTCATTGAAACTGTTTTCTTTGATCGCGGGCTTATTTCCCTGATCGAAGAAGACATTACAGCTGTAATTTCCTTTCCCTGACCGAAAAGGGTGGCCTTTAAGGTAAGATCGTTTCCGTTAAGCGGAAGAGCGTTTTCGAGAATTACATCCAGGGAGAATTTTGCATCTCTGTAATTTTCATCAAGATCCGTAACGGCAAACCAGTCAAATATCCTGACCGGTGGAGCTGCGTAAAGCCATACATCACCGAAAATACCGGAGAGACGCCAGTAATCCTGGTCTTCAAGATAATAGCCATCAGAGTATTTCGTAACCAGTACAGCCAGGGTGTTTTTACCTGTTTTTAAATAGTCAGAGATATTATATTCAGCCGGTTCGTGAGCTCCTTCGTTGTAACCCACTTCTTTGCCGTTTATCCATACGAATGACGCCGAGGCAGTCTTTTCCATTCTGAGGAAGACCTGCATGCCTTTCCACGAAGGAGGTATCATAAAGGTCTTCCGGTAAGATCCCGTCGGGTTATATTCATCAGGAACAAAGGGAGGGTCGGGTTTGAAAGGTGGCTTTACATTTCTGAATAACGGGTCGCCGTATCCCTGCATCTCCCAGTTTGACGGGACATTAATGTCATTCCATTTTCTGTCGTTGAAATTCAAAGTAAAAAAATCTTCAGGAGCCTTTTCCGGGACATCGCTGTAAAAGAATCTCCATGTGCCGTTAAGCGAAAGTGTCAGCGGGACGCCTGAATTTACTGATATCAGGGCTTCAGCGGCATTTCTGTAAGGGATAAAAGGAGTATGGCCTTCTTCCTGGTTGAGTTCAAAAATTCCCGTGTTTTCAATATAGTTGTTAATATCACTTTGAAAAGGCTTGTTCTGGGCTATTGCCGGGAATGTTAATGTAAATAAAATAACAGAAATAAGGGGTTTGATCATCATAAATACTAATTTATGGGAATCCGGAAATTGTTAATGCTCATCTTAATATAAGCCCGTCAGACCGTGGGTTTCCATCCCGGTTCATAGTCTCGTGTCCACAGTTTCTGTGCTTTTTTGTTTTTCAGAATATGCCCGTCAGAGGGATCTGTTTCGAGGGTTGCACCTGTTCTCTGAGCAATATTGCCAAGCTGAACCAGCAAGGTACTCTTATGTCCGCTCTCTATATCAGATCTCAGCTGAGCCCCTGTCTTTATGGCATCGAGGAAATTCCTGATATGAACTGAATCGAGGCCTGCCGAAGGATCGCTGGTATTCCTTGAGTCGATATCAGTTTTGCTGCTGACCTCCTTGACAAGTTTGCCCTTCAGGTCGTATACAAAATATTCATCACCGCCGTTGATCTGTATAGCGCCTCCTTCTCCGCTGAAAATAACTCCCACCGTGCTTCCTTCCACGGGGCGTCCGTTACAGCTTAGTCCTTCCCACGACATGGCCGTGTTGTTGCCGAATTCTAATGTAATGACCTGTGTGTCGGGTGTTTCCCAGTCGTCGTCGTAGCGGTACCTGCCTCCTGCAGAGCTTACTCTCACAGGGTAATCCACTCCCAGTCCCCAGCGGGCAATATCGGCGAAATGGGTGCCGTTATTCAGGGCTTCTCCTGTCCCCCAGTTCCAGAACCAGTGCCAGTTATAATGAATGAGATTATCCCTGAAAGGTCTTCTCGGTGCCGGACCCTGCCATAGTTCGTAGTCCAGCCATGAAGGAACAGGTATTTCCTTGCCTCTGCCGATGGATGCCCTGTTGTTTGTATACCATGTTTTGGCAAAATAAGGACGACCTATGATACCGGCTTTAAGTTCCCCGATACCCTGGATTACGCGGGGAAAAGACCTTCGCTGGTTCCCCATCTGTACAATTTTCCTGTACTTTTTCACAGCTTCCACCAGAAGTTCGCCTTCGGCAGGATTATGACTGCATGGCTTCTCGAGGTACACGTGCTTACCTGCCTTAAGGGCCATAAGTGCAGCCGGTGCATGCCAGTGATCAGGTGCTGCAACAACAAGAGCGTCGGGGTCTTCACTTTCGAGACTCTTTCTGAAATCGGGGCGCGCTTCAGGTCGTTTTACACCAAGTTTCTCAATTGTATCACAGCACTTTGAAGCGGCCCGGGAATCTACATCGCTGATGAAGATCACATCGACATCTTTCTGCCTGGCAAAACTTCTTGCAAGTGCCAGTCCTCTTGAGTTGACGCCCATGACCGAAATACCTATCCTTTCGTTTGCTCCGGCAATTCTGGAGTAACTGCGGGCATCAAAACCCGGTAAGATGCCGCCCAGGCTCACTGCTGCAGCGCCGGCAGCAGCTTTCCTGATAAAAGACCTGCGATTGTGTCTCATGATCAAGTAATTTTAAATTGAATTTAAACCTAAGAAATAAAAATGAAAATGCAAACCCTCTCCCGTGTGGTCAGGTGGTTCTCAGCCATTGTCCGCGAAAAAGCCTCATTGGAATCTCGGGATAATTTTATAATTTCGCACTTCATATAAGAATAATCTCTGAATAAATAAACTTATACTCTTGTATATGAACAGATTCCGTAATTTTGCGTTTCTCTTTGCCATTGTTATCGCTTTGTCAGCGTTAACTTCATGCAAAAATGTATCAGTCAATGACCGGCTCAGTGTTGATTTTGAAAAATACACCATGCCGAACGGCCTGCAGGTAATACTGCACGAAGATCATTCGGATCCTATGATGGCCTATGCGATAATGTACCATGTTGGTTCCAGCAGGGAGGTTCCGGGAAAAACAGGATTTGCCCATCTTTTTGAACATCTTCTTTTCGGAGGGTCCGAAAATGTAGAACCAGGCAGGTTCGACCTGATAATTGAAAGCATGGGAGGCTCCAACAACGGTTTCACCAGCCGTGATGTAACCACATATTTCGAAATGTTCCCGAAAAACGCACTGGAAAAAGTGCTGTGGCTGGAATCGGACAGGATGGGATTCTTTATCAATTCCGTTACCCCGAGGCTTCTTGCAATACAGCAAAACGTGGTACTCAACGAAAAAAGACAGACTGTCGACAATGCGCCTTACGGTTTCACACAGGAGGCAATCTACAAAAACCTATACCCTGAGCAGCACCCATACAGATGGGATGTGATCGGTGACATGGAAGACCTTCGCAATTCGACTCTGGATGATGTCCGTAATTTCTACCAAAAATTCTACGGCCCCAATAATGCAACACTGGTGATTGCAGGTGATTTCAATCGCGACTCTGTGAAGATACTTCTCGATAAGTATTTCGGGGAAATAAAAACTCATGGAGAGGTAGAAGACCGTTCTCCGATGCCCGTCAGGCTCAAAGAAACAAAGAGAGTTTATCATGAAGACAATTTTGCGAATGTCCCGGAAATAAATATGGTATGGCCGGTTCCGGAATCGTACAATAAAGATATGTATCCTCTCGACTTCCTGGCAAAAATACTGTCGGAAGGGAAGAAGGCACCAATGTATAATGTTCTTGTCAGGGAAAAACAGCTCACATCTTCGGCAAGTGCATATAACAGCTCCAGTGAGCTGACCGGAGAGTTCACCATCAGCATCAGGGCCAATGAAGGACGGACTCTCAGGGAAATTGAGGAAGCTGTCTTCGAAGCATTTGAACGCTTTGAAAAAGAAGGGATCACAGACAAGGATGTGGAAAGGATCAAGGCAACAAGTGAAATGTCTTTCTACCAGGGATTGAACAGCGTATTCTACAAGGCACTTAACCTTGCATTTTATAATACCTTTCTTAAAGATCCCGGCTTCATCGAGAAAGATATTGAGAACATCAAGGCGGTTACAAAGGAAGACATAAGCAGGGTTTATAATGAATATATAAAAAACAAACCCTATGTTGTTACAAGTTTTGTACCGAAAGGTATGCCAGAAATGGCAGCAGAGAATTCTGTTCCCGCAGTAGTTGCTGAGGAGGATATAAACGAAGCTACACAGGTTGAGATAGCCGGGGCTGTGAGTGAAGAACCGGTTAAAACTCCCTCTCTTATCAACCGCGCAAACGAACCGCCGGCCGGTCCCGAACCGGAAGTAAAGGTCCCTGGAATATGGAAAGCACAGCTCGAAAACGGGATCGAAGTGTTTGGAATTCAAAATGATGAACTTCCGCTTGTGAATCTCAGTATCGTGCTTACGGGCGGTGCTTATCAGGACAGGACTGAGCTTCCAGGTGTTTCAAGTCTCGTAGCTGCGCTGATGCCCCAGGGAACGAAAAACAAAACACCGGAAGAGCTGGAGGAGGAAATTGAGCTGCTCGGTTCAGGTATTTCGATGTATGCCGGCAGGGAAGAGATGCATTTCGAGGGTGCGACACTTTCGAGGAATTTTGACAGGACTATTTCACTTATGAAAGAGATACTTCTGGAACCCAGGTGGGATTCAACCGAATTCGCCATAGCCCGCACACGTGCACTCAACAGCCTGATACAGTCGGAAGCACAGCCATCCAGCGTCGCCAGCCGAACTTTTTACAGGCTTATATACGGTACCGATAACATCTTTGGCTATGATGCAAGAGGCACAAGGGAGTCGGTGGAAAAGATAACTATCGGTGATCTTAAAGAATATTACGACAGGAACTTTTCGCCTTCTGTAACAAGGGTTCTCATCGCAGGAAAAATTACCAAGGAGGAAGCGATGGTGGCACTGGCTCCTCTGGCAGCAGAATGGAAACCAAAAGAGGTCGTCAGCAACAGCTATTCCGAGCCTGTAAAACCCGAAAAATCAACGATATACTTTGTCGACATACCCGGATCCAGACAATCGGTTATTTATCTTGGCTATCCGGCTATTAAACGTGACAACCCGGATTACATAAAGGCCAGTTTCATCAACTACCGCCTCGGGGGAGCTTTCACAAGCATCTTCAACCAGATCCTCAGGGAAGAAAAAGGCTATACTTACGGAGCTTCAAGCAATTTTCTGCAGATGGGCATAACAGCACCTTTCGTTGCAGCTACAAGCGTAAGATCGGACGCAACATACGAGTCGCTGAAGATATTCAGGGAAGAAATGGAAAAATACCGCGAAGGGGTGAGTGAGGAAGATGTTCAGTTCATTAAGAACTGTATGATCAGATCAAATGCCCTCAACTTCGAGACAAATGCCAATCTTGTGGGAATGCTTTCAACGATGACTAAGTACGGTTTCCCCGATGACTTCATCAAGCGCGAGGAAGAGGTGATCCGCGACATGACGGTGGAGGAACACAAGGCAATAACTCAGAAATATATTATTCCCGACAAGATGTATTACGTGGTGGTGGGCGATGCCGCAACCCAGATGAAGCCTCTTGAAAAGCTGGGCTTCGGAAAACCTGTTCTGACCGGAACGAAATAGTTAATAGCGAACCGGAACTAACGGGCTGCTATATCATATACCATCAGGGAAGAACCGTGTCTTACATAGAGGCGTTTGTTGTGTATCACAAGGTGAGCCCAGTGAGGCCCTTCACCCATGGGAACCCTGAAAGTGCTTATTATATTGAATTTACCGGCATCCGGCTGAGCCAGGGCAACTCTGCCGCTCTCGGAATAGATATACAGCAGTCCGTCATTTGATATTATGTTGCAGGGAGCCAGGTCACGAAGGGAATAATCAACTTTCCCGCTGTTCCAGTCCAGGCAGAAAAGGCTTCTGTTCCTGTCACCTCCTCCGTAAATTTTACTGTTGAGAACGACAAAACCTCCTATCTTGGGATCCAGTTGAGCATTCTCCCATACTTTTGTGACACTTTTGCCGTCGGCCGAAAGCTTGAGCATAATACCGCCTTTACCATAACCCGAGGTGCAGTAAAGCATCCCCTGGCTGTAATATGGAGGATTCGGGTGAACACTGTACTGGTTTATATGATCATATTTCCACATAAACTGTCCTGATGCTGCATCATAGGCCTGTATAGTCTTCTCCATCATGGCGACAAGAATTTTCTTCCCTCCATGATTGATCAGAACCGGTGATCCGTATGCCGATTTCTCGTCGCCACCACGACTCTTCCATTTAAGCTTTCCGCTATTTCTGTCTACTGCAATGATATTTGCTTCAGGACCACCTGGTGAACAATACAGTGTATTACCGTCATACAACAGGTTCTCGGTGACGCCCCATTCAATATTGCGGCCTCCGTATTCCCTGAAAGTATCTACTGACCAGATAATCTGTCCATCAGCAGTATTCATGCAGATGAGCTGACCAAAGGAACTGAACAGGTAAAGCCTGTTGCCTATCACAAGCGGTGTCGTTCTCACGCCCTCATGACTTGAAGTCCACTCCCTTCCGTACTCCTTTTTCCATTTCAGTTTACCGCTATGGTCGAGAGAATAAATGACGCCGTTACCGTTAACCATGCCGGTAATAAAAATGCCTCCTGAAGTTACCGCTGCTGAAGAATAACCACCTCCAAGACCGGTATATTGCCATAACAATTTCGGACCTGCCGCAGGCCATTGCTTCATTAATCCTGTCTCCCGGTATATTCCTGTACGGTCGGGTCCGCGCCATTGTGACAGCTCCTGTGAATAAATGAACGTGCTTAAACCTGCCAGTGCAATTGCAATCAATATCCTTTTCATAAGCCTTTATTTGAGTTTCCGCAAATATAAAATAAAACTGTTCTGTTTTAATGTCAGTAAGATTTTACATAGACAATTTTTATACCAAAGCGAATACGGAACTCTTCCAGGCAATACATATTCCATATCATATCACTGATATACAGTAATATAGAAATTATAATAATAGTTTTTTCGGAAAGTTCTATTTCCCGGTAATGTTCATTGAAGCAACATAGTAATCGGGGTCAACAACTATGCTTACAGTGGTTTTTCCTGTTTCAACAGAGCTGAATCTGGATGACGGATTTACAATCAGCGGTTCTCCTGAAATCATTATCCTTACTGGCATATTAAACCCCGGGACACAGTTATTCCACCTGAAATTAAGTTCAGTACCGCTCACATAGTATTCAAAAACGGGGATCCTGACATCCCTGAGATACTGGTCAAAGAAGGGTTTGAGGTTCATGCCCGTTTTCTCACTCAGGTAATTTTCTATCTGCGATCCTTTGACAACCTGGTGGTAAAATTCGCTGTTGAGGCCCCGGAGCAGCTCTCTCCATTTCTGATCATCGCCGATGACATGCCGGAGAGTATGTAGCATGTTTCCACCCTTTGAATACATGTCGGCTGAACCCGAAAAGTTTACGTCATAGATTCCGGTCACAGGCCTGTCGTTCCGTATGCTCCTTCGTGTTCCCAGCACATACTCAGCTCCGGCATGCTTGCCGTAATGGTATTCCACGAACAGATTTTCTGAATAGTTGATAAAACTCTCATGGACCCACATATCTGCGACATCTTCGTAGGTGATGCTGTTGGCAAACCATTCATGCCCAGACTCATGTATGATTATGAAATCGAATTTTTCACCCCATCCCGATCCGCTCTGGTCTCTTCCCAGATATCCGTTCTGATAGCCGTTACCGTATGTTACCGAACTCTGGTGTTCCATCCCCAGGTACGGAGCCTCAACAAGTTTATAACCGTCTTCATAGAAGGGATAGGGTCCGAACCAGTGTTCGAATGCACTAAGCATCATGGGTACCTGTTTAAAATGAGCTTTCGCCTTTTCAAGGTTGTTTCTCAGAACATAGTAATCGCAGTCGAGGTCGCCTTTTTCTCCCTTGAATACTTCAGAAAAATGGACATAATCACCTATGTTGATATTCACACCGTAGTTGTTTATAGGATTGGCCACAAACCAGTTATAGGTTGTTGTCTTATCTTTCCGGTTACGGATCACACTCCTGAGTCTTCCGTTTGATACGTCCATCAGGGAAGAGGGTACTGTAACGCTTATCAACATACTGTCAGGCTCGTCGTACATATGGTCCTTGCATGGCCACCAGAGGCTTGCGCCGTCTCCCTGGCATGAACTGGCAATAAAAGGGAGTCCGTTATTGTCCTTTTTCCATGTTATCCCACCGTCCCACGGAGGCCTGGCTGCAATTTTCGGTCTTCCTCCGTAAGTGATTAAAAGTGAATAAAGTTTACCGGGAATTTGTTTTTCCTTCATTTCGATCCTGTAAACGTTCCCTTCACGTGTATAATTCAGGGTAAAGCCATTCTGTTCAGCTTTGATGATGTTCAGGGGTGGCTGAAGATCGATCTGCATAAGAACGGCCGGTTCAAGTACGCGGTAAGAAATTGTATTGCTGCCGTATAGTGTCGAATCAGAAGGGTTTACTTTAATATTAAGGTGGTAATAAGTAAGATCCCACCATACACGTTCAGGTGTTATGGAGCCTCTGAGGCTGTCCTGCCGGGTAAAAACCTTTGTAGCAGGTGGCATGAACTGAGCATGAGCCATCAGGGTACAGATAATAAAAAACAAAGCAACCGGAAATCTTTTCATAATCAATAAATTTTTCATCTTAAAGGATAAAAATAAGGAATTATTTGTCACATGAAATAAATGCAACAGTCAGCTGCCTCAGTATGTCGGTCGGTGACCATCAATGCGGGCAATACGGGAAGCATCCCATCATTGCTTAAACCCTGATCATCTGAACTTTTGGGGAAAATAGAGATTTCCTGTCCGGAGAAAAATTACGGTAATCGTAACCAAAAATAATAAACAGGGATATAATAAATTGATTAGCAATTACTAAGAAAAATATTACCAGCCTCAGGTCCGTGTTAATTATCGTTAAATATTATTCTGAAAACTTCCTGTTCAGATCATTTTGTGTAATTTCACAGGCTGAATAATAATGTACAGTTCAGGTTTCAGAAAAAACATGAAAAAAACACTAATTACTACCGGAATTATTATTGTTGCAGCAATGCTGGTGCTGTATGTCTTCAACAGGCTGACAACAAAGGATGACAGGTCAGTATTACTTGCTGAAGTAAACAGGGGGCCGTTTGAAATATCAGTATCAGCCACCGGAGAACTTCTTGCTGAAAATTCGATCGATATTATGGGTCCCGCCTTTTCTCAGGGCAGGGATGTACGTTCCACCAGCGTTAAGATCACGGATCTCATCCCTGAGGGTACAGAAGTGAAAAAAGGTGATTATGTAGCTCTTCTCGATAAAACAGAACTTGACAATGCCTTGAAAGATGCACAGGAGAGAGTTGATGAGATGGAAGAGGAAATGCAGATGCTGCTTCTCGACACATCCATGACGATGAACAACATAAGGGATCAGATAGCCAACCAGATACACAACGTAGAGGAAGCTGAGATAACCCTTAAGAATTCAAAATACGAGCCACCCACAACCCAACGGGAGGCAGAGATCAATGTGGAGCAGGCAAAAAGGGTGCTCGAACAGCTTTATCGAAGCTATGAGCTGAGAATGGCCCAGACAAACAGAAACGTTCAGATCCGTGAGATGTGGCTGAGCAGGATGAAAAGAAGAGTATCTGATTACCAGGAGGTTCTTGATGCTTTTACGATAACAGCACCTGCCGACGGGATGGTAATCTACTATAAAACCAGGATGGGAACAAAACGGAAAGCCGGAATGAATGTAAATGCTGTCGACCGAATTATAGCCACACTTCCTGATCTTAGCTCGATGCTTTCAAAAGTTTATATAAGTGAGGTGGAAATCAGCAAGATCAGGGTCGGGCTCCCGGCAGTGATAACCGTTGATGCCTTCCCCGATAAATCGTACACCGGAACGATTACTTCCATAGCAAATATTGGTGAAACGCTCCCCAACTCCGACACAAAGGTTTTTGAGGTAATGATAAAACTCGACGGATCAGACCTCAACCTGAGGCCATCGATGACAACCAATAACAAGATCATCATAAATACTTTCGAAGATGTGATCTTTATACCTACAGAATGTGTACACACAGGTTCCGACAGCATCCCGGTGGTATACACGAAAAGCGGACTGCGTCAGAAAGTGACACTGGGACAGGCTAATGATAAATTCATAATCATCAGGGACGGCCTTGAACCGGGAACCCCCATTTACATTGAGATACCTGAAGGACATCATAGTTTCAGGGACGCTGTGTGAAACTACTGATAAAAAAAGGAGATTGTCTCTTCAGACAGTCTCCCGTTTTTCATTGTTTCAACTGAAAGGAATGTATCCCTGACAGAATTATTTCTTGTCGTAAACGGCTGTGGTGACCCTGTCACCCTGCTGTGAAGCCCTGGTGGTCTTAATGGTAAGAACCGCAGGACTGGTGAGGGTCCACTCTTCTGTGGTCTTCATCTGTGTGGTCTGCCCATCACGTTCGAAAGAACGGGTGGTGACAATTTTGAGAGACTTGCCGTCGGCCGACCATGTAGCTACCGATTTGCTTTCACCTCTGCCTGTACTGTTAACCGACTCCTTACCATCCAGAGTATATTTTGTAGCCATGGTCTGCTCACCAAAACTCCTTTCAACAGTAAGTACATTTGCATCCTGTTTTGCGACAAAATCCCTTCCGCCTGTAAAACCGCCGGGTCTCTGACCCTGACCCTGAGGAGGCTGCCCTTGTCCCTGTCCCTGACGGGCAGGTCCCATATCGCTTTTTTCAGCATTCAGGCTCCATGTCCCTGAAAAATTTGCCTTCCCTGTCTGTGCATCCATCGTGAAGGGCATTGCAAGAAACGCAAGAATTATCATCGCTGATAATGCAGCTTTAAAACCAGTAAATTCTTTTTTCATTTTTTCTTTTTTTTGGTTGAATATTATAAAGACAATATATCAAAGGTATTTATTCCACGTTAGATAGATTAATATTTAAGTTTTTTTAAGAGTTCCTTCTGATAAGCCTTATTCGCAGTGATTAAGTAATATCCCAAATAAAATAATTATTATTGCAGCTTCAAGTATTGAATCTTTAAAACCATAAAAAGAATGACAAGGATATTTATAACACTGGCAATTACAGGAATTCTGTTTTCGTCGTGCGGAAGCAGGCAGAGCAAAGATGTCTCTGACGATATAACTACTGATAATCAGTCTGTTAAAGTAGAGTTCGCATCACTGATTGAAAATCCATCTGAATACGTAGATAAAAATATTGAAGTTGAAGGGAAAGTGGTTCATGTGTGCATGCACACAGGGAAAAAAATGTTCATCGTGGGTGATGATCCGGATACGAGATTGTTTATTTCTGCGGGAGAAAATGCAGCCAAATTTCCTGTTGAGCTGGTTGGAAGCAGCGTGACTGTGGAAGGAAGGCTGGAAAAAATTGTAACTGCTGACAAACCAGGAGAAGGAACCATGGTTGCAGGATTGGAGAAAGCAGCTTCATCCGATTCGGCAGCAGGGGAAAACACTACAAAAAAAGCAGAATCGGGAGAAGATTGTGCTACAGAGGCAGCAGTAGCAGGACAGGCAGCCCTCAGCGACCTGATGATGATTTATAACAAGCATGTGGTAGTTAAATAGGCTCAGGGCTTTGAATCTTTCGAAACTTAACAGGGTAACACATCGTGATATAGGTTACCTTATAACGGGCATGACTATCATTTATGCCCTTTCCGGAATTGCCCTTAACCACAAAAATGACTGGAACCCCAATTATATAATTGACAGCTACGGGTTCAGCACCAGCATCGATATAAACAGGGAGTCCTTCACTGACAAGACTGCACTCGACATACTTGCAGAGCTTCCGGGCCAGCTGAAGTACAAAACATCACATTACCCTTCAGGAAATATTGTCAATATCTTTATCGACGGTGGCTTTGTACAGGTAGATGCAGCTACCGGCAAAGGGGTGGTGGAGAAGATCAGCAGGAGACCGTTCTTTTTCCAGATAAACTTCCTTCATTACAATCCCGGCCCGTGGTGGAAATGGTTCAGTGACATCTTTTGTATTGCCCTGATCACTGTCGCCCTTACCGGGCTTTTCATTGTGAAAGGAAGGAACGGCATCACCCGCAGAGGCGCTGTACTGACTGTCGCCGGGATTCTTTTACCTCTTATTTTCCTGATTGTCTACAGTCTCTGATCATTTTCAGGGCCTGTTAAACCGTACTTTTTTTCTGCCGCATACACAAAAAAACAGGGAAAAGAAGAATACTTTTCCCTGCCTGTTATTAAAAAAGGGTAGAAAACACAAAATTCTTATACCACGTCAGGTACGGCAAAGGGCTTGCGCGGCGGACGAGTGAGGTATTTATCGGCCTCTTTGTCCTTGACGAATTTTTCTTTTGCCGGGTCAAAATACAGGGTTCGCCCGGTACGGTAGGCTATATTACCCAGGTGAGCCAGCCCTGATGACAGGTGAGCTGTTTCGACAGGTCCGTTAAGAATAGATTTGTCGTGAGCCCTGACTGCCTTGATGAAATTGGCATAATGGTCTCCTCCTTCACGCCTAGAAGGACCCGGCTTGTTATTCCTGCCAAGGAAGGATTCATAACGGTCGTAGTTATAAACAACCAGATAGCCCTCGCTTCCGTAGAAAATGTTACCAACCGTAGCACCATTCTCGCTGTTGGTTATCCAAGGTCTCACTTCAAATTCTATCATCTTTTTCTCCTTCGGATAGATATATGTTGAAGCCAGAACTTCCGGTGTCTCCTTGGAGTCGTCGAAGAGGAATTTACCTCCTCCGGCTGTAATTATTTCAGGCAAACCCACATCGAGGCCCCACATACACAGGTCGGTTTCGTGTATGCCCTGGTTTCCCACATCACCGTTACCGTAGTTCCACTGCCAGTGCCAGTTATAGTGAACCCAGTCTTCCGAGTAGGGAAGCATTGCTGCCGGGCCTGTCCAAAGATCATAATCGAGGCCTTCGGGAATTTTTCCGGGACCTTTTTTACCTATGTCACCACGCCAGCGGAAAACCAGCCCTCTTGCCATGTAAACATTACCGATAAGTCCGTCGCGCAGGTGCTGAATGGCTTCCCTGACAGCTACAGAGCTTCTCAGCTGAACACCGTGCTGAACGATCCTGTCGTATTTGTTGGCAGCCTCAACCATTTTTCTTCCCTCGTAAATATTATGGGAACCCGGTTTTTCAACATAAACGTCTTTCCCGGCCTGGCAGGCCCAGATAGTCGCAAGTGAATGCCAGTGGTTGGGCATGGCTATACTCACGGCATCAATCGACTTGTCTTCAAAGACCCTGCGGAGATCCTGGTGCTGGATAAGTTTTTTATTATATTTTTTCTCAAATTCACCCACCCTCCTGTTAAGCACATTCAGGTCGCAATCGCAGAGGCATACCACCTCGGAATCAGGCTGCTGCATAAATCCCGATATGTGGCTTCCTCCACGGCCGTTGACTCCTATTACGGCAACGGTGGTCTTATCATTTGCGCCAAATGCACTTGATGACACAATGGTAGGCATGGAAAGCAGTGCTGCTGCTCCTGCCGACTTTTTGATGAAATCCCTTCTGGTTTCTTTTCTTTTCTCTTTCATAGGTTATAATGGTTAAAGGTTAGATCCGCTTTGGCGAGGTAAGTTAATAAAATTATTATCCGTAGCATCAATGCTATGCATGAAAATTAGATCATTAAGTTTTTTTAACTCATATTTTTGCTGACGGATAGATGTTATTTAATCATCATATCAAGAAGTATCCGGTCACCGATGCGGCCTGTAAGATGGTCGTTCCTGCTCAGAGGCCCCACACCTGCAGGTGTACCTGTAAAAATAAGATCGCCGGTCTTGAGGGTAAAAAACCCTGAAACATAAGATATTATCTGATCTATACTGAAGATCATGTCGGAGGTACTGGCTTTCTGAACTGTCTCACCGTTTTTCTCGAGTGAGAAATCAATATTTTCGACATCGGGTATTTCTGTTACGGGGATGAAACTACCCAAAGGTGCTGCCCCGTCAAAGCACTTGGATAGTTCCCATGGCAGACCTGAGGCCGCATTACGGTTCTGTATATCGCGTGCCGTTATGTCTATTCCTATTGTAATTTCATCGTAATAGCGCCGGGCAAATTTCACATCTATGCCTTTGCCGAGTCTGTTTATCTTTACAACAATCTCAGCTTCATACTGTATCATTGAAGAAAATCCGGGCAGAAAAAATGGCTTATTGTTTCTTAATATCGAAGAGTCAGGCTTCAGGAAAACGACAGGTTCAGGCGGAAGACTCCGACTCATTTCCATTGCGTGTTTTCTGTAGTTCAGTCCGACACAAATAATCTTCATATCATTCCTTTCTGTTGCCGAAAGTTTTAAGTCTCAGCTCTGTGAGCACTCTTTTCGTGTATAGAGGAAAGTCTCCGTTCATTATCCATGAATAATAGGAAGGGTCGTCGCGGAAGACACTCCCGACACTCCGGCCTTTGTATTTTCCGAAATTGAAAGTTTCCACACCCTTGTCATTCATAATGATCCTGCCTGCGAAATCGACGATCTCATTGAAAGAACTGAACTCTGCAAGTTTTTCCACGTCATTCTCCAGGTCAGGATACATGTCCAGCTGCGACTTCAGCACCTCGTAAGTTGCCAGAGTATCAGCTTCTGCAGTGTGAGCGTCAGTGAGCTCCTTCCTGCAGTAAAACCTGTAGGCTGCCGAAAGGGTTCTCTGTTCCTTTTTATGAAAAATAACCTGAACATCAACATATTTCCTTTTCCGGAAATTGAAATCGCTTTCAACTCTCAGAAATTCCTCTGCCAGAAGCGGTATGTCAAATTTGATCGCATTGAAACCGGCCAGGTCACAACCTTCCATGAAAGCCTCGAGCTTAACGGCAATTTCGCCAAAGGAAGGTGCATCAGCCACATCCTTATCGGAGATGCCATGCACGGCTGTTGAGGCGGCAGGGATAGAAATGCCCGGATTTACAAGTGTTGTAAGCCATTCTTCTTCTCCCCCCGGTAATATTTTAAGGAGGGAGATCTCTACAATACGGTCGGATGTGATATTAATTCCTGTCGTTTCAAGGTCGAGGAATACGAGGGGACGTTTGAGCAGGAGTTCCAAAACCTATGCATTTATCATCATGGGCATCAGAAGCATCAGAAGGTCTTCTGCCTCACTCTCTGTATCGGAAGGAAGGAAGAGACCGGCTCTTGTCGGATCGGCAAGCTCGATCACAACATCCTGAGAAGTCAGGTTTGCTAGTATCTCGAGCAGGAAAACCGACTTGAAACCTATTTCCATTTCATCGCCGTCGTACTGGCATTTGATTTTTTCGTATGCAGATATCGAAAAATCAATATCCTGGGCCGATACGGTAAGCTGGTTGCCTTTAAGCTGAAGCCTGACAAGATTGCTGGCCTGGTTGGAAAAGACCGAGACCCTCCTCAGCGTGTTGTAAAATTCGACCCTGTCGATAGTAATCTTCCTGGGGTTATTTTTAGGAATGACTGAATTGTAGTTTGGATAATTTCCTTCCACCAGACGGCAGATGACCCTGTAATCATTCAGGTTGAAAAATGCATTTTTATCGTCGAATTCCACCGTAAAAGGTCCTTCTTCCCTGGGAAGGATAATCTTAAGGAGAGAAGCAGGCTTTTTTGGAAGGATAAATGATGCATTATCGTCGGCACTGGCATCGCTTCTCTGATATCTTACGAGTTTATGAGCGTCGGAAGCAACAAAGGTGATCTTTTCGGGCGATGCCTCAATGAAAACACCTCCCATAACAGGCCGAAGTTCATCGTCGGCTGTTGCAAAGAGCGTCCTTGAGATACCAGCGAGCATCACCTCGGCATTGATGGTGAATGAAAACTTTTTATCCTTTTTGATGGTTGGCAGGGCCGGAAAATCAACTCCGCTCTGTCCCATTACATTAAACTGGCCGTTTTCTGATATTATGACTACAGCGAGCGTGTCGGGATTTATGTCAAATGTCAGCGGCTGAGCAGGAAACTCCTTCAGCGTTTCAAGCAATATCCTCGACGGAAGAGCTATTGTCCCCTCCCCTTCTATATTCTCCAGTTTCATCCTGGTAATAAGAGTTGACTCGAGATCTGAAGCTGTTATCTCGAGATCGTTGCCGCTAAGATTGAATAAAAAATTGTCAAGAATGGGAAGCGTATTCTTTGAACTTATGACCCTGCTGATTGCCTGCAAATGACCAAGAAGTTCAGTGCTGGAGACTACAAATTTCATATCGCTTTCGGTTTAAGTTATGTCGTATTATTAAATTTATTATCTAATATATTAATATTCAGACCATTAAGCCAGACAACCGGCTGAAATCCCAATTATCAATATTACAAAAAAAATATAATCTCTCAAATAAAATTATTCCGGATAGAAATAGGAAATCTTCTTGAGAAGAGGATCAATATCGAAATACCGAAGAATAAAAAGCTCTTCTCTATTGTCAGTTTTACCCCAGAGCCTGTCACTGTCATTTAAGCCTGTTGCCTGATCTGTCATTTCCCACAGGGTTAACTTAAGCCTGGCTCCCGTGGTCTCTCTGACGCTGATATTGCATATCGGCTCCCTTTTCAATATTTTTCTTCTTTCCTCTTCATCCAGATCAAAGGCCCAGTTCTCAAAAGGTACCTGAGTAAAATAGGAGATATATCTCCTCACCCTCGATGTATCCCATGCTGCCTCATAATTAAGCTCTCCTGACAGTACGAAAAGATTATTCTGACGTTGTATTGAGAAAGAAGACTGAGGATCGGAAATATTTTCGAATTCTACCGACTCTATCTCCGACGGAAGAAGCCTGAACAATGTGAAAGGAAGCCAGTAGAGCTCACTGGTAGAGAATACCGAACCGATGTCACCTTCAAATCCCGGAAGATGGACAATGAAAGGCTTAGACCTTTCATTGATTTTCATGATATTACCGTAAATATTTGAATTTGTTTTATATACCAGGAAAGAGCTGAGAAGTTTCCTGTTTTCATATATCCTTACTTTTAGCGGTTCCGTCTTCTGCTCTGAAATGAGCTCTTCGAAAAGTCCTGGCGATACCGGTGATTTAATTCTTATCCCTGTTACTGTATGTCCGATAAATGAAATCCCGCTGCTCCGGGCTTCGTGTTTGCCGTTTACAAGCCACTTCTCCCCTTTCTTTTCGAGCAACAGATTTTTTTCGCCGGAAGATATTTCGATACGGGTTATCCCTTCAGCAGGCTCTGCAGCAAAAGAAGTCTGATCCCTGCCAAAAGGCGATCTGTTCCTCAGGAGCAATACCGCGGCTACAGAGAGTATCAGAAGAAATGCCAGCAGACTATTCTTCAAATATAAATTCCTGATCATCAACTTCCTGCATATAGTCTTTTTCTGAAATAGCTGTATATTAGTCCTGAAAGGAGAACTATAATTACCGGTCCTGCGACATTTATCAACTGCCACATACCGGCAGAAGCCTTTAATCTCTGCCTGTCAAGAAGCCTCATTTTCACTTCGCGTGACCGCAGTTCCATAAGTCCGTTATCGTCGACAAGATAATTCACACAGTTCACCAGAAAATCCCTGTTTCCCAGGATTTCCTCAGTATACCTGTCTTTCCCGAGAGGATAAAAACCCGGGGTATTTCCTGAAATATGTACTTCATTCCTTATTATGTCAGCGTCGGCAATAACAATCATCTTTGTGGGGACACTTTTCTCTTTTAAAACGAAGGCGCTGTCGGAAACGAGACTGCCTGTCATCCTGTTTCTGAAAGCCGAGGGAAAGATTCCCTCAAGCAACACGGCAACAATAAGGTTTGCACGGTTGAAGTCCTTTTCGTCGGGTATAATATCAGCTTCCCTGAGGCTTATCAGCATTGGTGGTCCGATGGTTTTTGAGGATCCGGAGCTTGTTAGCAGCACGGTCTTTCTCACAGCAGGATCGAGTCCGACAGTGTCGATGGTATTCACGAACTTCCCTGCCACCCTGTTAAGGTTCCTGGTAAGAGGATGGTCTGATGAAGGGATCAGGCGCGGATAGTAAAGCCAGGGCGCCGGTACTATCTGTTTCTTTTCAGGTCCGGTAAGTACGGTAAGCGGTATCACCATACATTCCAGATCCTGAATCACCTCGGGGTTGATCCGGGCTCCATACCTGAACAACTGATCTTCGAGATTCAGAGGCCGGTATAGTCCGACGGTTTCACCGTAAGCCAGTGAATCGGCGTTAACCTTAACTTCCTCCAGAAGCCATAAGACCTTTCCTCCTTTCATTATATACTGGTCTATCACAAGCTTGTCGGCTTCATCGAACTGGTTTTCCGGACCGGCTATTATCACTGCTGCATAGTGATCTGCTATCCCTGTCCTTCCACCTATTTTTCCCCTGTCGATGGTGAAGTATTTTGCCAGGCTTCTGGTTATGTCGGCCACATACAGTTCATCATATTCGCCGTGTCCTTCAATAAAGGCAATTCTGTAGATAGTATCTGAAGTTATGGTTGCAATGGTCTGTATCATCTCATATTCAAGACCTTCTACCGAATGGAGGATATTCTGCTCATAGGATACCGACTGGTTATTTTTGAGGAAATCCAGCGGCATTTCAATTCCGTTGTAATTAATGATCATCCCCGGAAAGATCATTTTACGGCTCGATCCGCCTTCCTCATCGCCCGACATAATATTGACAGGTCCCAGTCCCTTGCTGATAAGCTCCTCATACTGAGCTTCCCTAGTGCGGGCATCCGGTGCCTCGGCCGGATTGATAAACTCGTAACCTATATGCTTCCCCGAAGCTATCCTGAATTCCTCGAGCATATCCCTTACCGACCTTTTAAGCCGCTTAAGAGGAACTGGCATCTCTCCGTCCAGGAAAACCTGTATATAAACGTCATTGTTAATTCCCTTCAATATCTCACGGGTTGGTTCAGAGAGCGTATAACGCTTATCTTCAGTAAGATCGAGACGTATACGGAGAAGCCCGGAAAACGAAGCGGCAATGACCATAATCAGCGAGATAAGGATGAAGCCTGCCCGGCTCCTGGCCTTTAGATTTCCTGTATGACCTGTTCTTCTGATGTCCATCATCCTCTTTTTTTCCACTTTCGCGACACAAGGACCAGCCGTGTAGCTTCATTAAAAATTACCGAAACGGCAACGAAATAAACAACATCCCCTATATCGATCACTCCCCTGCTTATCGATTTGTAGTGCTCGTTTATACCTAACGATACTATGATGGTATCAGCCTTCTTCAGAAAAGGCAGTCCGGCTACGGAATCGAATCCCATGTAAAGAAAGAAGGAGAACAATACCGCAAGTATAAAAGCTACAACCTGATTGTCGGTAAGCGATGAAGCCAGGATACCTGCAGATGCATAAATGGCGGCCAGAAAAAAAAGCCCAGTAAAAGCTCCCCATGTAGCTCCTTTGTCAAGGTTTCCGGGTGTTTCACCGAGGGCATACACTGAAAAATAACTTACAAGGCAGGGTATCAGTGAGAGAAGCACCAGCGCGACAGATGCAAGGTACTTACCCCATATAATTTCCCGTTCACTTACAGGTTTAGAAAAAAGAAGCTCCATGGTTCCCAGGCGTTCCTCCTCTGCTATCATTTTCATTGTCACTGCCGGAACAAGGAAGAGGAAAACCCAGGGCGAAAGAAAGAACAGGGTGTCGAGACCGGCATAGCCGTTGTCGATAACATTCAGTTCGCCCGGAAAGACCCACATGAACAGGGAGTTGACCAGCAGAAAGACTATGATGACTATATAGCCGGTAAGGCTGCTGAAAAACCCGTTTATTTCTTTTTTAAATATCGCAAACATACTCCTTGATCAGAGGCAAAAATAATGAAATTACTCTATGAAATAAAGATGCCGTGAGGGCATCGTAAAAAACTACGGTAACTAAAGCGGCGGTTTTTCAACCGGCTTTGCTTCATTAATACCAAGGATTTTCACCCCGGGATAATAAAATCCGATTATCTGCCGGTAGGAAAAACCTTTGAGCGCCATCTCAATCGCTCCCTCCTGGCAAAGCCCCACTCCATGTCCGTATCCTCTTCCCTTAAGAATAACCGAATCCCCTTCAACAGCCACGGAAAAGAATGTGGACCGAAGTCCGAAATGATCGCGTATCTGTTTTAAAGGCATGCTGAAATCACCTGCTTTATAATCAGTTAACCTGGTTTTCTGTGAAAAATTTAACAACCCTGACACGATGTTTTTTTTGTCACAACCCGACTTTATAAGATAATTTATCCAGTCTGTCAGTGTAATGCTTTTACGCCATAGTGCGTTCCGTGAATTCAGACAGTGGGGGTCCGTGATCCTGGTAAGATAAGGCTGCGGGGTGAGCCACACATCCCCGGCACACACTGTCTCTCCGCCACAGTTTGAATGAAAAGCTGCTATTATCAGGGCAGAATCCGGACCTGCAATCACCTCATTGCGTGTGGAAATTGAAGCCTCCTGTACAATGGGATCAGTGGTAATCCCTTTAAAAGCCTGGCAGTGTATGTTGTCACACAGATTGAAACCGTCGCTCAGATGCCTGTTCATATGACGGTACATGTAAGTACGGGCAATTACGGCCTGAGTTTTGAGATACGCGGGATGCCTGCCCGGGCCTCCCTCAGCCATGACCACTCCGGAAATATATGAATCTGCATCACAGATATTTATTAACAACAGTGACCCCAGGTCCGGAATGCATTTCAGGTCGCCGTCGTATCTCCTCCATCCGGCAGAATTTTCGCCCTCCCTAAGTGAAAAACGGCTATTATCAGCACTTCCGCTGAGATAAAGAGAATCGCATAAAAATATTTTTCCGTTATGGATCTTTACAGCCAGTCTGTTTCCTGCCCGGCTGATAAAAACGAGTTCTCCCCTTCTGATCCTGGAAGATTTACCGTAGCCCGCATCAAGCAGATATTCACCTTCATCAACGGTTAACAATGCCGATAAGGGTGAGGTATCGGAAAAAACCCTCACCTTAACCTGTGATGAAAGAGGAGTGAAAAATGTACAAGCCAGGCAAAATATTAGTATCCTCTTAATAATCATATTATTATGCACCTCTCTCAGTCTCCGGGTATCCTTTCAGTTCCCTCAGCATCTCTCCTGCAATTCTGGAAGAGGCTCCTGCCGGCCCCAGTTTTTCCTTTAGTTCCAGGTAACCTTCAAGTATCATCCTTCTTTTTGTTCCTCCGGGCAGAACAGAATTAAGTTCACTCACAAGGTTCTTTTCCGTGACACTGTATTGCAGTAATTCCCTGACAACCTCCCTGTTCACGATCAGGTTCACCAGCGAAATATACCTGACCCTTATGACAAACCATCCGAGGAGCATAGTCAGAAAATCGTTCCTGTAGCATACAACCTGGGGAACACCGAAAAGAGCTGCCTCAAGTGTCGATGTCCCCGATTTTACTAATGCCGCCCGGGCAATTGAAAGAATCTCATAGGTCTTTTCCCTGATAAGAGTGACGGGAGAATCTTTTAGTATTCTGTTGTATATCCCGTCGGAGATGTTTTTGACTCCTGCAAGAACAAACTGATGATCAGGAAAATGTTTCACTGTTTTCAGCATCACGGGCAGGATTTTCTCCACTTCGTGCTTCCGGCTTCCGGCCATCAGGGCGATAACAGGCCTGGTGTCAAGCTGCAGTGAACTTAAAATCTCTGCAGCTTGTGGCATCGCCGATCTTTGCTTTTCTACCTCATCGACAAGGGGATTACCGTGATATTCAACCGTGATGCCATGTTTTTCATAGAATTCCTTTTCAAAAGGGAGAATGATGAACATTCTGCTGACATACTTTTTCACCTTTCTCACACGGCCTTCATTCCAGGCCCAGAATTTAGGGGATATATAATAAAAGACTTTCAATCCCTCACAGGATGCAAATTCGGCTATCCTCAGGTTGAAGCCCGGATAGTCGATAAGTATAATAACACCGGGGCTATGTTCAATTATCTGTTCTTTACACAATTTCAGATTACGGCGGATTGTCCTGATGCTTTTAACTACTGCGGTGAAGCCCATGAAAGCAGTATCGCGGTAATGCATCAGAAGACGGGCGCCGGCAGCTTCCATAAGATCGCCGCCCCAGCAGACCACTTCAGCATCATTGTCGGATCTGATTAGTTCCCTTATCAGATTTGACCCGTGCAGATCGCCCGATTGTTCACCGGCAATAATGAAATATTTCATCAGACAAACTTATCCAGTAAAACCACAACCGCCCATACTATCGTAATTCCAAGCACTCCCCTGGAGGCTCTGAGCATGTCGAAATGGTTAAAAATGAAAAAGATGATGACATTCGGAAATACACAAAGAGAGATAATATGCGTCCACACGCCCGCAAGCGAAATCCTTTTCAGCCACTGTGCAGGAGAAGGGTCTTCCTTTGCGAAGATAAAAATAAACAATGCCACTGTCAAAGGCAGAATTATACCAGACAGAACGCCGGTTAAGGTTTTGTCATATTTTTGAGCTGTCATCATTCGCTGAATTTGTCTTTCAGTTCACTCAGGTACCAGTGAGCTGTCATGTCGACCGTCACGGGCACAACCGACACATAGTTATTTGCAAGGGCCCATTCGTCGGTATCTGTCGAATCGGGTTCATGGTTCTGAAAAAATCCTGTGAGCCAGTAATACGTTCGTCCCATGGGGTCCTTCCTCTTTTCGAACTCTTCTTTCCAGTTTCCTTTCGACTGACGGCAGACTCTTATCCCTTTTATCTCTTCGGCCGTAGTTGCGGGGATGTTGACATTCAGGCAAACCCCCGGAGGCAGTTTTTCATTTATCAGTATCCTCATGACCGTCCTTACATACTCGCGGCATACGCTGAAATCGGCAGCCGGAGAAAAGCTGTTGAGAGAAAACCCGACCGAGGTGATCCCGTATAGACAACCTTCAAGTGCTGCCGCCATAGTGCCTGAATAGAGGATGCTGACGGATGCGTTGGCTCCATGGTTTATACCTGACACGACGAGATCCGGCATTCTCTCAAGCAGCTGATTGACAGCGAGTTTTACGCTATCGGTAGGTGTCCCGTTACAGGTATACACCTTCCTGGTTTCAGTTTCCTCAATCAGCTTCACCCTGAGTGGTGTTTTTACCGTAAGGGCCTGCGACATGCCAGACTGGCTTTCCATTGTCGAGATCATTACCACCTTTCCGAACTCTTCAATAACTTCCAGTAGTGTTCTCAGCCCTGCAGCATATAGTCCGTCGTCGTTAGTCAGAAGTATCAGCCGGTCATTTTTTTCAAGAACCATAAATCATAAGTTTGTTCACAAAGATAGATATTTACGTCTCTCAAAATTCTTACTTTTGCGTTTTGTTATCCGAATCATATTTATACACATGAAGATATCATACAACTGGCTCAGGGATTATCTCAACATAGATATTGAACCCCGCAAACTGGCTGAAATTCTTACCGGAACAGGTCTGGAGGTTGAAGCGATTGAAGAATGGGAATCTGTTGAAGGAGGATTGAAGGGGGTGGTTATTGGCGAGGTACTGACATGTAAGAAACACCCTGATGCCGACAAATTGTCTGTTACAACAGTCAGCACCGGCATTGGAGAACCCCTTCATATTGTATGCGGCGCTCCTAATGTAGCAGCAGGTCAGAAGGTCCCGGTTGCACCAGCAGGCACTTATGTTTTAAAGGGAAAAGAAAGAATGGAGATCAAAAGATCGAAGATCAGGGGTGAGCTCTCCGAGGGGATGATATGTGCAGAAGATGAACTCGGACTGGGCACAGATCATGAAGGTATAATGATCCTCAGTGAAAACGCTATACCGGGAACCCCGGCTTCTCAATACTTCAATATCGTTAAAGATACTGTTTTTGAAATAGGCCTGACACCCAACAGGATAGACAGCGGATCGCACTTCGGAGTGGCAAGGGATCTTGCTGCATACCTCAATATTAATGAGGGTATGGACTGTAAAGCAGTGAAGCCGGAGGTCAGCGGATTCAAACCCGACAATAATGATAATCCCTGCCAGGTAATTATTGAGAACGCTGCTGACTGCCCAAGGTATACGGGTTTGACAATCAGCGGCGTAAGTGTAGCAGAATCGCCGGAGTGGCTTAAAAACAAACTCAGGGCTATCGGACTGAATCCTGTCAATAATGTTGTAGACATCACAAATTTTGTTCAGCATGAAATAGGCCATCCGCTGCATGCTTTCGATGCCGATAAAATCGAAGGCAAAAAAGTAATAATCAAGAATCTCCCCGACGGCACTAAATTCATCACCCTCGACGGAACTGAAAGAACCCTCTCATCAAAAGATCTTATGATCTGCAACGCGACTGAAGGCATGTGCATCGCCGGTATCTTCGGAGGGATAGGGTCAGGAGTGACAACTTCCACTAAGAATGTGTTCCTCGAGAGCGCATATTTCAATCCGGTGTCGATACGAAAAAGTGCCAGACGGCATGGCCTTAACACTGATGCCTCCTTCAGGTTTGAAAGAGGAGCCGATCCGGAGATCACACCCTGGGCGCTAAAACGGGCTGCAGTGCTCATCAGGGAAATTGCCGGAGGAAAGATCAGCTCTGAAATTGCAGATATTTACCCTTCGAAGATCAAAAGAAGGCAGGTTGAAGTCAGCTTTAAAAATATGGCCAGGATCACTGGCAAAACTATCGGCAAGCCTGTGATCAAAAAAATACTTGAAATGCTCGACTTCATAGTGATCAGTGAAGAAGATGATATCCTTCTTCTTGAGGTCCCTGCTTACAGAGTTGACGTTCATCGCGAAGCTGATGTGGTGGAAGAGATATTGAGAATATACGGTTACAACAATGTGGAAATTCATGATCATGTTAACTCCACTCTCTTCTACACCGAAAAACCCGACAGGGAGAAACTCGTAAACATAATAGCCGATATGCTCACTTCTGCAGGCTTCTCTGAAATTATGTGCAATTCTCTCAACCCGGCTTCCTTTTATGAAAATGAAGATTTCGAAACAGATAAACTCGTCAGACTTGCCAACCCTCTCAGCTCAGATCTCAACGCCATGCGACAGTCGCTTATTTACGGCGGATTAAGCTCGGTTGCGAGGAACATAAACAGGCAGAATGCAGATCTGAAGCTTTATGAATTTGGCAACTGCTATTTCCTTGAAAATACAGGGAAGCAGATACCTGCCGTCAGCGATTTTAAGGAAAAGAGGGTACTGGGTATCTTCATTTCCGGCAATCACCTGCCACAGCGATGGAACAGCAGGGTCAGGGCATCCGACTTCTTCGACATCAAATCGACTACCGAAATGGTCCTTTCAAGACTTGGACTGAATCCGGATAGCCTTGCCAAAAGTGAAAGTGCCGGGGGATATTTCTCTGAAGCTCTTGCATGGAGCGTAAATGGGAAAATTGTTGCCGGGGCAGGGCGGGTGGCAGATAAGTACCTGGCGAGATTTGATATAGAGCAGGATGTGTATTATTCACAAATAGAATGGGACCATCTGCTGATGTCTGTCAGAAACCATTCACCCTCATACAGGGAATTGCCAAAATATCCATGGGTAAGAAGAGATCTTGCGTTACTGATCGATAAGGAAATAAAATTCAGCCAGATACGAGACCTGGCTTTCAGGACTGAGAAACATATCCTGAAATCAGTCGACCTGTTTGATGTTTACGAAAGCAACACTCTGGGCGATAACAAGAAATCCTATGCAGTAAGTTTCATACTTAGAGATGACCAGAGAACCCTTACCGACAAAAGCATCGACAAGGTTATGAAAGCCCTTGCAATGGTCTTTGAAAAGGAGCTCAATGCAACAATAAGGTGATGGACAAAAAACGTCTGGAACTCCACAGGGGCGATATTACCGGTTTGAAGGCAGATGCCATTGTAAACGCGGCTAACACTTCTCTTCTTGGAGGAGGAGGTGTCGACGGAGCTATCCACAGGGCAGCAGGACCGGATTTACTTGCTGAATGCAGGGAACTCAACGGCTGCAATACGGGAGAGGCAAAGATCACAAAAGGATACCGTCTCCGGGCCCGTTATGTCATTCATACTGTCGGGCCGGTATGGTACGGAGGCTATCGCAATGAATCCGAACAGCTTGCATCGTGCTATTCGTCAAGCCTGAGACTGGCACGGGAATATAAATTGAAAAGCGTGGCCTTTCCGGGAATTTCGACAGGCATATACAGGTTTCCCAAAGAACTTGCTGCAACAATAGCCGTTAACGAAACAAAAAGATTCCTGATGAAGAACAGCCTCCCCGAAAAAGTCATCTTCGTTGCGTTCGACGACGAAAGTTACAGAATATACAGCAGCCTGCTTAAAGCATGAACTCAGTAATCAGGTCAGTAAAAAACTACCTTGCGCTGGTAAAATTCAGCCATACCGTTTTCGCCATGCCCTTTGCCCTTATCGGATTTTCCGTGGCAGTGCTGGCCGACGGTTACAGTTTCAGCATCAGGCTCTTCCTGCTGGTAATACTCTGTATGGTCTTTGCACGAAATGCGGCGATGGGATTCAACAGGTATGCCGACAGAAAATTCGACGCCATGAATCCCAGAACAAAACAGAGGGAGATTCCGGGGGGGACCATCAGCAGCCGGGCGGCTTTGCTTTTTGTTCTAATTAATGCAGCACTTTTCATTACAACGGCCGGATTCATTAACAAGCTAACCCTTTTTCTCTCACCCGTGGCACTTATTATTATACTTGGCTACAGCCTGACCAAACGTTTTACTGCATTGTGCCATTTTATTCTTGGACTCGGTTTAAGCCTTGCACCGGCAGGAGCCTATATATCGGTTACAGGATCATTTGCAGTTGTCCCGCTTATTTATTCGGCCATCGTTCTCACATGGGTAAGTGGATTTGATATAATTTATGCCCTGCAGGATGATGAATTCGACTCGGAAAACAAACTCTACTCCCTGCCCTCAGCTACAGGCAGGAAAAAAGCCCTGATAATCTCATCAGCGGTTCATGCATTGACAATATTACTGGTTGTGCCGGCCGGCTGTCTGGGAGAAGGAGGAGTATTATTCTGGGCAGGCGCGCTGATCTTTGTCGCCCTCCTCGTATATCAGCATAAGATAGTGAAGCATGACGATCTGAGCAGGGTGAATATTGCATTCGGTACTACGAATGGTGTTGCAAGCATATTTTTTGCCTTATTTGTTATCCTTGATCTGTGGATAGGAAAATCATGATAATATTATTACATTTCACAATTAATCATTTGCTATGGATGGGATAACCGTAAGAGAGGTCAGTTCGCGTAAAGAACTTCATGATTTCATTTTTCTTCCCGAGAAGGTTCACAGAGGAGAAGCAGAATGGCTTCCTCCGATATATATGGACGACAAGCTTCTGTTTAATAAGAAGAAGAACAAGTCGTACCTGTATGCTGAAGCAAAACTGATGGTAGCATACAGAAAAGGCAAACCACAGGGAAGGATAATGGGTATCATAAACAACCGTTATAATGCAATTCATAACGAGAATCACGGCAGGTTCTGCTTTATGGAATGCTATAATGAACCTGAAGTCTTTCATGCTCTCCTTACCGCGGTGGAAGACTGGGCGCGTGAAAAAGGGATGACACACCTTGTAGGTCCTCTGGGCTTTTCTGACAAGGATCCTCAGGGTTTTCAGATTGAAGGGTTCGAATATCCCATGTTCATAACAGCTGCCAATAATTCCCCCTACATGGTCACTTTTATCGAATCAGAAGGATACGAAAAGAAGATCGACCTGGTGAACTATCTCGTTAATATGCCTGAAGAATTACCTGAAATTTACAGGAGAGTAATTGAAAGAGTTGAAAAAACGAACGAATACAAGATTGTCGAATTCACAACCAAGCAGGAACTCAGGAAGGTAATCGTACCTGCACTGGAACTCATGAATGAGACTTTCAGTGAGATCTATGGTTTTGTTCCTCTGACCGACAGGGAGAAGGTGGAATTTGCCAACAGGTATATTCCTATTCTCGATCCTAAATTCATCAAGGTCGTCATGTCAGACGGGCAGATGGCCGGTTTTGCTGTCGGAATGCCCGACGTGAGCCCGGGTATAAGGGCCTGTAGGGGAAGGCTGCTGCCATTCGGCCTCTTAAAGGTTCTCAGGGAATCAAAACGGACAAAAAAACTAATGATGATGCTGGGCGGTGTTAAAAAAGAATACCGCGGAAGAGGTCTGGATGTACTTATGGGTGTCAAGATCCTCGAATCGGCAATAAAGAGCCGGATGGAACTTATCGACAGTCATCTGGTACTCGAAGACAACCATAAGATGAGAGCTGAATACGAAAGAGTGGGCGGAAAAGTCGTCAAAAAATTCCGTATCTACCAGAAGAGCCTTAAAACCTGAACACAAAAGAAAATCCAAGAATCTCCTTAAACTGTATCCTCGCAGTCTTTTTCTGCTTCCCGTCTGGTCCCAGAACAGGTTTGTCATCCTTGTCGAACAAAGGCGACTTTGTATCATCATCAAAGATAAGGTGGGTATTGAACCTTACATCGGTAAACCAGTTAAGGTTCGCGGACAATATCATTTCCCAGTCGACATCTATGTTAAGGGGGTTATGAATATAGTTCGTAAATAATTGCAATCTGTTGATTATCTTTACATTACTCCGAGGCTGGTATTCATGTGAAATCATAAAGCTGGCGCCCGGTTCATGTTTTGCACGCTTATCGGAGGAAACGCCGAACTTGGTCTGATCGATAGCATCAATGCCTTTGATACCTGTTGTGTCAGGGACAAAGGTTCCCTTATATGACAATGGACTTAAGTTTATAGAAGTAAGCTTGTTAGGCTTATAATCAAGGCCAAAACCTATAGTCAACGTTGCCGGGTTAAAAAATTTCGATACAAGGTTTTTAGTCGTATCGTTCGGATAGGTAAATCCTTTTGCCAGCTGTGTTTTAAAAAGCAGAATGGCGCTGAAATCAAATTTCCCGAATGCTTTGTGGTTAAGCTTGGAATTCGTCTCCAGCAGGTCGAGATTCTTCCTGATACCGTCCTCGGCAGTCCAGATAAGTCCGTATTTTAATCGTGCGAAGTTTTTAGAAGTTATTTTCAGATTCTTATTGTTGTAATCGGCAAAACCTGTTATATCGAGAGAAGTCGAAAGGTTGCTCTCCCCTCCTTTCACCCAGTTCGTAAGTGAAGCCTGATTGAGAGCAAATGCCGCCTCGGATCTGTATGTCCAGTATTGCGGCTTGACGATAATCTTCCTCACTTCTCTGAGCGTGGATCTGTCAATTTCCTTTATTTCGACACTCGGGTCGGTATAAAGTTCCTGCTTGGCAGGTCTGATGAAGCTGATCCCGTTTTCGAGGTACAGGGCGATTGTATTTCTTCCCTGACTGCCTATCCATACGGTAACCGAATCATACAGATCGGTTTTGAGCCAGTATCTGTGCATCCGGCCGGTGGTCGAATTAAGCCATACCGGAGTTATATCATCACCGGCCCCGGTGAAATATACCAGGCTCGAATCGCGGGCTTCAACATAATTCATCAGTCTTTCAACAGCCGTAAAGATCGAATCAGCCTGGTACGGATAATCATGATAGGCAAAGGGAGTACGACGATCACTGGTTTCGACACGATAAAGAGTATCAATGACAACCAGAATTGATGTGTCCTTCAGGTGTGTAACAGTCTCATAGAGCTTAACAGGAATTTCAAGTGAATCGGCCCGTTCAGCAATTGCTGCTGTATCGGCGACAGCCAGACTGTCGGATGGAACAAATATTTCAGTCTGTGTAATTACAGGAATTTTGAGCCTGAGAGGCTCCCAAATGAAAAATTTGTCCCAGGGAACATGCAGCGAGTCGAAGGGGAATTTTTCAAGGTATAGCTTCGCTGAATCGTAAGGATCATGAGAAGCTTCAAAAACAAGCTGACTCAAGGCCACCCTTAGGGGATCGGCCGGATCCTTCCAGTAACGGAGCCTGATCTTACGCTGCAGGAATTCTATTGCCTGCTCATTTGATAATTCGATAGTATCAGGACGCTGATTTTCGCTGAAGACAATGCCTGTTTTCAGGAGAGAATCCACAACCGGCCCCGGTAAACCATCAGTACCTGTAAGTTCCTGACCTGACGAGTAGAACGGAAATACTGACAGGATAAGAACAGGTAGTATCCGGGAGAAAATTTTATACATTTTTACCAGCTTTCTATTTTATTTTACGGATTGAATATAACAAAATACTATTACTTTTACTTTCAGGAACCACATAAGTGAATTATGTCACATCTTATAATAACGGAATACCGGGCCTTTAATATATACAGGAATATTAAAAACCGCGATTCATTCGTATTTTAAGGTATTCATCATTCATTTCTGGAATGATGGTTTATAAAGCGCGGCTGCCGGATTTTATTGTTCTTCAATCAGCAGAAGCATTCCCGGCCTGTATGCAACAAACCTTATGCCGCAAACAAAAAATCACCTGTTAATTTTAATTAAAGTTATTATGAAACTTCCATACGTTGAACCATATAAAACAAAGATGGTAGAGCCGGTTTACAAAAGCACTGAGGGCCAGAGAGAAAAATGGATTACTGAATCGGGTTATAACCTGTTCAACCTCAAAGCAGAACAGGTAACCATCGATTTGCTCACCGACTCAGGTACCGGAGCGATGAGCGACCGGCAGTGGGCTGCCCTTATGACAGGCGATGAAAGCTATGCAGGAGCATCGTCGTACTACAATCTCAAAAATGTAATCTCCGAAATAACAGGTTTCAGCTGGTTTCTCCCCGTTCACCAGGGTAGAGCTGCAGAAAACGTCCTCTTTTCAGTCCTCGTAAAAGAAGGTGACCTGGTGCCGGGAAATTCACATTTTGACACAACAAAGGGACATATCGAATTCAGGAAAGCCGTACCCGTCGACTGTACTGTAGATATTGCATCAGATACTACACTCAACGCACCATTTAAGGGCAATGTGGATCTTGAGAAACTGGAGAGAGTTCTGAAAGACAATCCTTCTGAAAAAATAGCCTGCATCATTGTTACGATAACCAATAACACTTCAGGAGGACAGCCCGTGAGCATGGAAAATATAAGAAGCACAGGTGCTCTGGCTCAAAAATACGGAGTTAAGTTTTTCCTCGATTCGGCAAGATTTGCGGAAAATGCATGGTTCATCAAAACCAGGGAAGCCGGTTACGCCGATAAAGATATCAGGGAAATAGTACGTGAAATGTTTTCCTACTGTGACGGAATGACGATGAGCTCCAAAAAAGACGCCATAGTGAATATGGGCGGATTCATAGGCTTCCGCGATGAGGAAACTTTCCGGAGAGCCTCAGCTTTCAATATCATCTATGAAGGATTTATAACATACGGAGGAATGTCGGGACGCGATATGAATGCGCTCGCACAGGGTTTATACGAGGGGACAGAGTATGAGTTCCTGTCGTCAAGGATAGGACAGGTAGCCCGCCTCGGATCCCTGATGAAAGAATACGGAATACCGGTGCTGCAACCTTTTGGCGGACATGCAATTTTTATTGACGCACAAAAATTCCTTCCTCATATTCCTCTGGAAGAGTTCCCGGCACAGACCCTGGCGGTGGAAATATATATTGAAGGAGGCATCCGAAGCTCTGAAATAGGAACCCTTATGGCCGACCGCGATCCGGTAACGCGGCAGAACAGGTACACTGGAAGGGAACTGGTAAGATTAGCAATCCCCAGACGTGTTTATTCCGATAACCATATGGATTACGTTGCTGCCGCTGTCAAAAATGTTTTCGACAGGAAAGACTCTGTCAGACACGGTTTCCGGATAATTCATGAAGCTCCCATACTCAGACATTTCACCATAGGGCTCGAAAGGATCGTTTGATATTTAAAGGGATTGTGTAACTTTCCACCCTTATATTAAATACCGGAATATGATCAAATCGATGACCGGATTTGGAAAATCCACAGCCGAGACCCCCAATAAGAAGATATCAATAGAAATAAGGTCTCTCAATTCCAGATCGCTCGACATAAATACAAGGATACCTGTAATATACAGGGAGAAGGAAGCCGAAATAAGAAATCTTATCAGCCAGAAACTTGACCGCGGGAAAATTGATTTTGTAATAACCATTGATGTCATCGGTGCTGAAATTTCATCCTCCATCAACAAACCTGTGGTAAAAAACTATTTTATTCAGTTGAGGGAAATTGCAACCGAACTGGGGATCAACGCAGATGATCAGCTACTTAATACGATAATGAGACTTCCCGATACGCTGAAAACGGAGAAGACAGAACCTGATGAGGAAGAATGGAAAGCAGTAAGGATCAAAACCGGAGAAGCGCTGGAACAACTTGACCAGTACAGGATCGAAGAGGGCCGTTCGCTGGCAGCAGATATGGTAAATTGTACCCGGAAAATTCTGGCATACCTGGAGGAGATCAGTAATTTCGAGGGAGAAAGAATCTCAAGGATAAGGGAGAAATTCATTTCTGTACTGACCGAATTTCAGGGAAACAGTAATATCGATAAGAACAGGTTTGAACAGGAACTGATATATTATCTCGAGAAACTTGACATCAATGAGGAAAAAGTGAGACTCAGGAAACATTGCGAATATTTCCTCGAGAAAATCGAATCGCCTGCTCCCAATGGCAAAATACTAAATTTCATCTCCCAGGAAATGGGCCGGGAGATAAATACCATAGGGTCGAAGGCCAACGATGCCTCAATTCAAAAACTTGTTGTGATGATGAAAGACGACCTTGAGAAAATAAAGGAACAATCGCTGAATGTACTTTGATGAAAGGTAAACTGGTTATTATCTCAGCCCCGTCAGGGGCAGGTAAAACAACAATAGTAAGGTATCTCCTCGGAGCAAAAATGAACCTTGAATTTTCAGTATCTGCAACGACCAGGTCCCGCAGAGGAAGGGAGAAAGAGGGCCTTGACTATTATTTCCTTTCTGTCGGGGAATTCAGAAAAATGATAGAAGGCGGAGATTTCATCGAATGGGAAGAAGTATACCCCGGTCAGTTTTACGGCACCCTTAAAAATGAGCTGGAAAGGATATGGAGAAAGGGCAATCATGTACTGTTTGATGTTGATGTAAAAGGAGGGCTAAACCTCAAAAATATTTTCGGAGATGATGCTGTTTCGATATTCATAATGCCTCCTTCTGTAGAAGAACTTGAAAAGAGACTCCTCCGAAGGGGTACCGAAGACACTTCAAAGATAAAGACCAGGCTGAACAAGGCTGCCGAAGAAATGAAGCTTGCCAGCGGATTCGATCATACAGTGATAAACGACAACCTCGAAAGAGCAGAAGAAGAGGTATTTAATATTGTATACACATTTCTAAACAGTAACGGGGTCATAGGTCCGGGAAATAATCCCGGCCAATGAATGGACATACAGATACGTTTATGTCAAAAATCGGACTTTATTTCGGATCATTTAATCCGATACATATCGGTCACCTTGCAATTGCAGGCTACATTACCGAGTTCACTCCTCTCGATGAGGTATGGTTCATTGTGAGTCCCCATAATCCGTTGAAAAAAAAGGATTCGCTACTCGAGGACTATCACCGTTTATATATGACTGAGCTTGCTATTGGCGATAATTACCGGCTGAGAGCTTCAGATATTGAGTTCCGTCTGCCCTTGCCTTCCTACACAATCAACACGCTTGCATATCTCGGTGAAAAGCACCCTCAGCATGAATTCAGTCTGATAATGGGTGAAGACAATCTGTATACACTTCACAAGTGGAAAAATGCAGAGGAACTAATAAGTAAATGTAATATATATGTTTACCCCAGGCCCTATACCAGCAGGCCTTCGTCGGCAGGTCTGGATATGCTCCTGTCAAAAGCCAGGGTGCACAGGGTAAAAGCTCCCATGATAGAGATTTCAGGCACCTTTATCAGAAGTGGTATCAAAAAAGGCAAAAACATGTCGTATTTCCTTCCACCTGCAGTCTGGAAATACATTTCAGAGATGCACTTCTACGAAAAGTAGTTACCGTATACTTTCCTGCGGCCGCTTCCCTGTTCTATACCTCCCTGATGATCTCCATTCCGCGCTGGAGGGCTGTTTCATTTACAGGTATCAGGTTATGATATCTTTCCGGAAGAGATTTCTTCAGTCCTTTGATAACATTTTCCAGGGTGATGATGGGTTTTATCTTCATGAACCCTCCCAGTACGATCATATTGTTCACCTTGGGGCTTTTCATCCTGCCGGCCTCTTCAGCTGCATCGATCCTGAATATTGAGATGTCCTTCCTTACGGGGTGACGGTTGATCCCGTTGCCGTCGTAAACCAGGACACCTCCCGGTTTTATAGAATCCTCAAATTTGTCGAGCGATTGCTGGTTTAGCAATATCCCTGTATCGAAGTGCCTTATTATGGGTGAACTTATACGTTCGTCGCTTATTATTACTATCACATTTGCAGTTCCACCCCGCATTTCCGGACCGTAGGAAGGCATCCAGCTCACCTCCATATCCTGCATCATTGCGGAATAAGCCATTATTTTGCCCATCGATAGAACTCCCTGTCCGCCGAATCCGGCAATAAGTATCTCTTCAGTCATGTTATCACTTGTTAGTTGTTTGAGATTCAGATTCCTGTGGTACCTTCATATCACCAAGAGGATAGAAAGGGAACATATTTTCTTCCATCCACCTGTTGGATTCGACAGGTGTCATTTTCCATCCCGACGGACAGTTAGAGACTACTTCGATAAAGCAGGTACCTTTATTAAGTTTTTGATATTGAGCTGCTTTACGAATAGCTTTCTTTGTTTTTCTAACATTTGCAGGAGTATGAACGCTTTGTCTTGTAACATAAAATGTACCTGGTAATGTTGCCACTATATCGGTCATTTTCACAGGATTACCCATCATTTTTACATCTCTTCCATAGGGTGAGGTTGACGATTTCATTCCGGGAAGAGTTGTGGGAGCCATCTGTCCTCCCGTCATTCCGTAAATTCCGTTATTGATAAAAATTATCATGATGTTCTCTCCCCTGTTGCAGGCATGTATTGTCTCTGCAGTACCTATAGCTGCAAGATCGCCGTCGCCCTGGTAGGTAAAAACGAATTTGTCGGGCAGCAGCCTTTTTATTGCTGTGGCAACGGCCGGTGCCCTGCCGTGTGCTGCTTCCTGCCAGTCGATATCGAGATAGTTGTAAAGGAGCACCGAGCAGCCTACCGGTGAAACACCGATAGCTTCAGTCTGAAGTCCTTCCTCTTCAATAACCTCGGCAAGTATACGGTGAACAGTACCATGACCGCATCCCGGACAATAATGTAGTATGTTGGGAGTCATTACTTCTGTTCTTTTATAAACCAGATTTTCCGGTTTAATAATATCATTGATTCCTGTTGCCTGTGGCATATTTTAACCTCCTTATATTTTTGACTTTAGAAAATCAGTTACTTCTTCAGGTTCGGGCACCATACCACCCATTCTTCCGTAATGATATACGGGGACCTTCCCGTTTGATGCCAGCATCACATCTTCGACCATCTGGCCTGCACTCATCTCGACTGAGATCATCATTTTGACTTTGTCGGCAAGTTCATTTAATCTGTTTACAGGAAAGGGGAACAATGTTACCGGCCTGAGCAGGCCTGCCTTTATACCCTGTGCCCGGGCCAGCTGTATCGACTTCTGGCATACCCTTGCCGAGGTTCCGTAAGCCACAAAAAGATATTCCGCATCTTCGCACTGGAACTCTTCATAGCGCACTTCTTTCTCTCTTATCTCATTATACTTCGCGATAAGTTTCTGGTTAAATCTTTCCTGGGCCATGGGATCAAGGTCGAGGGATGTAATGATGACTCTTTCCCGTGTCGGCGGTTTCCCCGTTGTGGCCCATTCTGGAACTGTTTTTGATCTTTCTTTCTGAGGGCTCAGCCATACCTTTTCCATCATCTGTCCTATTGCCCCGTCGGAAAGCATCATGACCGGATTCCTGTATTTGAATGCCAGTTCGAACGCCAGGTCTACAAAGTCGGCCATCTCCTGGACCGATGAAGGGGCCAGTACTATAAGGTGATAATCGCCGTGTCCTCCTCCCTTTGTAGCCTGAAAATAGTCCGATTGTGAAGGCTGTATGGTTCCAAGTCCTGGCCCACCGCGGACAACATTTACTACGAGGCAGGGAAGTTCAGCCCCTGCTATATATGAAATACCCTCCTGCTTAAGGCTTATCCCCGGTGATGAAGATGAGGTCATCACCCTTTTGCCGCATGCAGCTCCACCATAAACCATGTTTATCGCAGCAACCTCGCTTTCAGCCTGAAGCACAACCATACCGGTCCTCTCGTGCGGCTTCGCTTCCATAAGATATTCGAGTACCTCGCTCTGGGGAGTGATGGGATAACCGAAATAACCATCCGCACCTGCACGGATAGCAGCTTCAGCCACCGCCTCGTTCCCTTTCATCAGTCTAAGTTCCTTTTCCATTATTTTGTCAGATTTTTGTTCTGTAAACAGTAATTACTCCATCGGGACATACGACTGCGCAGTTTGCGCATCCTATGCAAAGGTCGGGATTCGCAGGATAGGCATAGAAATAACCTTTATGGTTAACTTCCTTTGCCATCGCGATCGTTCCTGTAGGGCATGAAACCATGCAAATCTCACACCCCTTGCATCTGTCGATATCTACAACTATGCTTCCTTTAACTTTTGCCATATTATGTTTGTTTAATTATTAACACTGTGATCTTCACTGAACTTACGCAGCCTCTCCCTCAGGTCGCCGAACATCGACACCGGAACAAGTGAAACACAAGCCCGGAGGCCTTCCCTGTCACTGCCTGTAATATCGAGAGTTATCGCACTTATCCCATAACTGAGAAGCTCCCTTAGTAATTCGCTGCCTTTCATACCCGGATACGAGACAGTGAAATAAAATCCATCGGCAACAGGTTCTTCAAGGTCCATGTCGTAGGTAATGCTGAAATTGTTACTCAGGAAGATCTCTTTCATAATGTTTGCCTTACGAGCATATTCCTTCACATCTTCGTGGTACCTGTAAGTGCCGTCATTTACTGCCTTTAACAAAGCAGCCAGTCCATACTGGGCACTGTGGCACACTCCGGCCGACAACGCGTACAATGCTCCAAAGATAACTGAATGTCCGAATTTTTCAGATGAATAATATCTTAACAGATCGGGATACGATCTGTTGAAAAGGTGATCCGAGATAGCCATCATCCCTATCCTCTGACCTGCGTAACTGAAAATCTTGGAGCTTGATATCAGTAGAACATAATCGTCGGTATAATGTGCAACGGTTGGTTGGTACGGAGGCTGACCGGGAACTGAATAGTCTTTTCTGAAATCCATCCCGAAATATGCAAGATCTTCAATAACAATAACATCGTATTGCCTTGCCAGTTCCCCGATTATCGAAAGTTCTTCCTCGGTAAGGCAGATCCATGACGGATTGTTGGGATTGGAGTAAAGAAGTGACGATATTTTACCCGTTGCCAGGTAAGATTCCAGTTTATCCTTCAGCTTCTTTCCCCTGTAATGATAAATGTCGAATGATTTATAGTCATGACCAAGCATTTTGACCTGCTGCTTCTGAACCGGGAAACCGGGATCGATAAAAAGGGTTCCCTCCTTGGTCCTGTCGTTCCTGTTGGCCACAAGAAAGGTCACCATACCTCCCATCATCGACCCTACCGTGGGGATACAGCCCCTGGTGCTTATATCAACATTCAGGAAGAGCTTTATGAAACGGGAGCTTTCTTCTTTCAGGATCCTGATACCGGTTATGTCGGGATATCGTGACGCCTTGCCGCTTTTAAGAGCTTCTATCTCAGCCTCAATGCCTATTGACGGTGCAGGCAGACCGGGGACACCCATCTCCATTCTCACGAATTTTATTCCGGTTTCGGCTTCTACAAGATTTACCAGGTGAGTTACCTCCCTTATTGAACCCAGACCTGGTTCAGGCAGGCCGTTACGTTCAGCCAACTGAGCTATTAATTGTGACGATATTGGTATGTCATTCATTTTCCCTGTGTGCATTTAAGCCGTCATCACCGGTTTTCCGGGCTGATTTTTCTATTCTTATTCTGGCATCCACGACCGTTATTTCTTCAGCTGTTCCGATCAGAGGATTAAGGTCCATCTCCTTGATCTCGGTAGCATAGCGCAGAAGACTCGAGAGTCTGACGATGATATCGGCAAATTTTTGTTCATTGATACCTGATTTGCCTCTGGTTCCCCTGATAATCCTGTATGCTCTCAGGCTCTTTATCATCGAATCAGCTTCACTGAATGTCAGGGGAGCAAGACCCGATGAAACATCTCCGAGAACTTCAACGAAGATACCACCCAATCCGCACAGTATCACATGTCCGAACCGTGTTTCATATTTTGCACCTATGAAGAGTTCAGTTCCGCTTATCATTTTCTGGATGACAACAGCAGTTACGCCCCTGATCTTTTTCATCCTGCTGAATTCAGCAACCAGGTGGGCCCGCGATTTAATGTTGAGAGTAACACCTCCCACGTCCGATTTGTGAACCGGCCCTACAACTTTCATTGCAAGGGGGTATCCCATCTTCTCTGCCCTGGCTGTCAGCTCCCGCCTTGTCTTCACCACAGCTTCCTGTACAACCGGTATCCCTGCTGCCCCAAGCAAATCACTCACTGATGACGGGTCGAGATAGCCCTCAGGTGACCGGTCAATAATCCTCCTTACCGCAGCAATATCTATACCGTCGAGAAATATCCTTTCTTCAGCGGGAAAAGGAGTGTTCATAATCTTTGTAAGTGCTCTTCCGAGAACTACTTCATCGGGGAAATTGATATGGCCCTTTGAAAGAAAATACTCCAGCTCGGTATGGGAACTGGCAACGGACGGGAGAATCGGGAACATCGGTTTGTCAGATTCCTGTATCTTTCTGTGCAGAAGATCATATATCTGCATCATATCGTTGAGCCCGTTGCTCCCGAAGATCACCGTCATTCCGTCTATTTCGGGCATCTGTTTATCGACATATTCAATAACATTGTCGAGCTGTTCATTTGTTGCTGTCGCTATCAGGTCGATCGGATTGTCAGCCGAAGCACCCGGATTCATCATTGACAATAACTTATCGTGATGATCTCCGGTAACAGGCGGTATATTCATTCCACCAGCCGAAAGAGCATCGGTAAGCATCACGGCTGGACCTCCGGCATGGGTAACAATTGCTATATTCCTGCCCTTCAGTGGTTTATAAAAGAAGACCGAAGCTACCGTGGTCAGTTCCTCCCGGCCCGAGCATCTTACAATACCTGCCTTGCGGAAAAGGGCTTCCACAGCTGAATCGGATGATGCCAGGGCGCCTGTATGAGATGAGGCTGCACGGCTTCCGGCTTCGCTGGTACCAGCCTTTATGGCTGCAATGCGACATCCTTTTCTTATCAGCGACGAAGCATGATGAAGCAGTTTGTCGGGATCCTGTATGCTCTCAACATATATCAGCTTTACCCGCGAACTGGTCTCCGGATCAAAAGTTTTGTCCCAGTATTCGATCACATCCTCCACGCCGGTTTGTGCACTGTTACCTACCGAGAAAACGCTGGAGAAGTTGACTCCCTTGGGAATGGCCGACTCAAAGATGAAAACCGCAGTAGCCCCTGAACCGGAAACAAAATCACAACCATTTCTGCTCAGTCGCGGGACAGGAGTTGTAAATACACCGCTGTATGACTGTGTTATCACACCTATGCAGTTCGGACCGATAAGACAGCCGCCCGCACGTTCTATCATGCCAGCAATCTCGCTTTCAAGTATTTTCCCTTCCTCACCCGATTCACTGAAGCCTGCAGATATGATGATGAAAGCTCTGGTGTTTTTATCCCTTATCAGAACCTCCACTGCAGGAAGACAGAACCTGGCCTGAATGGCCAGAATTGCCAGGTCGGTTTCGGGTATCTCATTTATGTCGCGGTAGGATCTTACACCCTGAACCATATCCGTCTTTGGATTTACAACATAAAGGCTCCCCCAAAACCCGCCGTCGATGATGTTTTTCAGGATCCTGCCGCCTGGTTTATACAGATCTTCTGAACCTCCTGCTATGACTATACTCTCCGGATTTAACAGTTTATCAATTACCATTATCAGAATTTTATACTAACTGAATTTTAATTCCAAACATCCGATAACATGAGAATCTATAAACCGTAAAAGCGCTTCAGAAACCCGACATTTCGTGCAGCAGAATACAAATAAATCTCTGACTTATAATTGTTTAGCAAACACATACACTATTATATCCTAAAAGCAATATAATAAAAAATAACCTCAAACAACAGGACAGATTGCATAATAATCAACATCTTTATAACCGTTGACAAAATACCGGAAGAACAAATACCGGCAGACACGTCATAATTGATATAAAAAATTAAATTTGCGAATAATAAAATAAAATCCACACAGATCCGCTTATGAAATCCACATGTTTTCCGGGCAATAACAAACATATGGATTCTTCCACTTCGCGGACAGGATATGTGACCTAAATATTAAACTATTAACACATGAACAAAATGTATAAACTTCTATTGTCGGTGATATTCTCCGGCATCCTGTTAACCTCATTTTCACAGTATGTCTATACTGAAGCCGATAATCCCGGATACGATGAAAACTGCACCACTATCATGGTCGGCCGGCTCGCTTCGACCGACGGGTCGGTAATGACTTCCCATTCGTGCGATGGCAATTACAGGACCTGGCTTGACATTATACCTGCAGCAAAACACGAAGCCGGCACGATGCATCCGGTTTACTGGGGAACGCTTCATACCGAAGAAGCATGGGACATGTCGAAGGTGACAAAAAAAGGAGAGATACCGGAAGCTGAAGAAACATTTGCCTATCTCAGTACAGCCTACCCCTGTATGAATGAAAAACAGCTTGCTATAGGAGAAACTACCATATACGGAAGACAGGAACTCAGGAACCAGGAAGGCCTCTTTCTGATAGAAGAACTTGAGAAGATAGCTCTTCAGAGATGCTCAACGGCAAGGCAGGCAATAGCTCTGATGGGAAAACTTGCCGAAGAGCACGGTTATGCCGACCTGGCCGAATGTCTGACCATAGCCGATCCCAAAGAAGTCTGGCACTTTGAGATCGCCGGCTCGGGAAAAGGAAAACCGTCGGCACTATGGTGTGCACAGCGTATCCCTGACGACCACGCGGGTGTGTGCGCCAATATTCCGAGGATATCTACAGTCGACTTCAACAATCCCGATATGTTCATGTACAGCAGCAACCTGAAGAATAAAGCAAAGGAACTTGGATACTGGGACGGTAAGGAAGCTCTGAAGTTCTGGAAAGTAATAAACGACAGGAAACCTTTTGCCATACGCGATTTTTATGTCCTCAGCACCCTGGCGCCATCGATGAAGCTGTCAATGGATGCCGAAGAGCTTCCATTCTCCGTAAAACCCGAGAAAAAACTGTCGGTACAGGATGTCATGAAACTCTTCAGGGAAACATACGAGGGGACAGAATGGGATATGACCAAAAACCTCATGGTGACTGTCAGAAGAAGAGGAGCTGACGGTAACACCGTGGAAGAAAAGGTAAAATCACCGGTAGTAAATAACTGGATGAACAACGACCTGCGTAACCTTATTAATGAACTCAGACCCGGAACCATGGACAGAAACAGGACTATAGCAATTGCAGGCTGTTCATATTCTCATGTAATTCAATGCCGCAGCTGGCTCCCCGATGAGGTCGGAGGCGTTGCCTGGTTCTCATTCGACAATCCCGGACAGAGCCCCAGGATACCAATATTTTCAGGGGTAACCAAACTGCCTTATTCTTTCACCATCTGCGGACAGCACAGGTACCGTACCGACGCAGCCCTGTGGGCTTTCAGGGAAGCCAACAGACTTTCGACAGTTAACTGGACAAGAAGCAGAGCTCTTCTGGAACCTGCAGTGCTGGATTTCGAAACCAAGGCATTGACTGAACTGCCGATGCTGGAGAACAAAGTTAAAGAACTGCTTCAGGCAGGGAAAAAAGAAGAAGCCTTAAACCTCGTAACAGAATATACCGCTTCATTCGCAGGAGCTGCAATGCTGAAATGGCAGGAACTGAAAACCACATTCTGGGGAATGTACGGGAGAGGTTTCTGAGGGCAAGAGGCAAGGAGTCCGGAGAATTCGGGACGACGAAGTTCCGCGATTGCGGAAGCGAGAGGGCGATAGATGTGGGATAAGAAAATAAGTGATCCGTAATGAAGCTGCAGGATATTCTTGAAAAGGAATCTCTTTCAAAAGATGAGATTGTAAAGCTTCTTCAGTCAAAAGATGAAGACAGGACACTTCTTTTTCGCAAAGCGGCTGAAATTAAAGAGAAATACATAGGGAAGAAAGTCTGGTTCCGCGGTCTGATAGAGTTCTCAAATATTTGTGGCAAAGACTGTTACTACTGTGGAATCAGAAAAGGGAACAAAAACCTTAAAAGATATAATCTCAGCGACAGCGAGATACTGTCGGCAGCAAAATTTGCCTACGAAAATAATTACGGCTCAATAGCCCTTCAGTCGGGCGAGTTAGAAAATGACACTTTTACAAAGCGGGTTGAAAAGTTGCTCTTCGAAATAAAAAAAATGTCGGGCGGCAAACTGGGAATAACACTTTCAACTGGTGAGCAGAAACCCGAAGTATATAAAAGGTGGTTTGAAGCAGGGGCACACAGATATCTGCTAAGGATTGAGACCTCATCAAGAGAACTGTACAGAAAAATACATCCTTACAATGCAAAGCACAGTTTTGACCGCCGGCTGGAATGCCTGCACAGCCTTCAGGATATTGGCTATCAGACAGGTACGGGAGTCATGATAGGCCTTCCTTTTCAAAGCACCTCTGACCTTGCAGACGATCTGATCTTCATGAGAGACTTTGACATCGATATGGCAGGAATGGGCCCTTACATTGAACACCCTGACACTCCTTTGATGGAACACGCAGGCCTCCTGCTTCCAATTGCCGAGCGCTTCGATCTGTCTCTTAAAATGATAGCCATACTCAGGATCATGATGAAGGATATAAACATGGTTGCTTCCACTGCCTTACAGGCCATCGACCCGGTGGGAAGGGAAAAGGCAATAAAAGTTGGAGCCAATATCCTGATGCCGAACATAACTCCCGGCAAGTATCGCGACTCGTACAGGCTTTATAACAACAAACCCTGCACCGATGAAGCTGCAGAAGACTGCAGGGGATGCCTTGAAGCCCGGGTCAGCCTCGTCGATACAGAGATAATATACGGAGAATGGGGCGATACATTGCATTATGAAAAAAGAAAAAGATCAATATGAGCCGCTGGCTTTCATCAATTATGGATCATATCTCAACCTTAAAACCTTATACTATCCCAGTTAAACACATACAACAATGAAAAATATCCTGTTCACATTTCTTTTAAGCGCATTTATTATGCCGGCTTTTTCACAGGTTACAAACGCTTATTACCTGAATGGAAATATAAATTTCGACGAATCAGTTACAACTCCTGCAGAATTTTTCGGACATGAAGTCGGGGAATGGCACCTTTCCCACGATAAGCTGGTAGCTTACATAATGGAACTTGCACAAGTATCCGACAGGGCTATCTGGGAGGAGTACGGGAGAAGCCATGAAAAAAGACCCCTGGGTCATCTGATAATCAGTTCTCCCGAAAATATCAGAAACCTGGAAAATATACGGCTTGATCATCAGTTACTTTCAGATCCCGGCAAATCGGGAGAGAAAGATTTAAAAACCATGCCCCTGGTGATAAAACTGGGATACGGGATACATGGAAACGAGTCGAGTGCATCGAATTCATCAGCAGTTGTTGCCTACTATCTGGTTGCCGCAACAGGAAAAGAGATAGACGATCTGCTGGCCAAAACTGTCATTCTGATCGATCCCTGCCTTAACCCCGACGGCTTCCAGCGTCATTCAACATGGGTGAACTTTGCACGCAGCCTCAACAATAACCCTGACCCGAACTCATGGGAATTCAGTGAACCATGGCCGGGAGGCCGCACAAATCATTACTGGTTCGACCTCAACCGCGATTATATCATGCTTCAGCACCCGGAGTCAAAGGGAAGAGTCGAAGCTTTTTACCGCTGGAGACCCAATATTAATACTGACCATCATGAACAGGGATCATCAGCCACATTTTTCTACATGCCCGGAATCCAGAGCAGGAACAACCCCTTAACACCCGCTGTCAATCAGCAACTTACTGCAGAAATAGGTAAATTTCACGAAAAACACCTTAACAGGATAGGAAGCCTCTATTTCACCGAAGAGGGTTATGATGATTATTACCTTGGTAAAGGCTCATCATTCCCCGATATACATGGTTCTATCGGAATCCTTTTCGAACAGGCAGGAGTAAGAGGGCATCTGAGGGAGACACCAGGTTTTTTGCTTTCCTTTCCCTTCGCCATAAGAAATCAGGTAACAGTATCACTTTCAACCCTTGAGGCCGGATTACAGATGAGGGAAAAGCTGCTGGAACACCAGAGAGACTTCTATAAAAGTGCTCTTGAAGAGGCTTCGAAACATACTGTAAAGGCTTATCTGTTTACCGACCCCGATGATAAGAACAAAGTATCAGAATTCATAAGGATACTGCAGGGACACAGGATAAAAGTATATCCCTTGAAAAAAGATATCACCAGGGATGGGATTCTATTCAGTGCAGACAACAGTTATATAGTTCCGATGAACCAGCCGGAGCACAGGTTTATAAGAAGCCTTTTCGAACCAATAAAGGAATTTACCGACAGTTCTTTCTACGATATTTCGACCTGGAACCTTCCGATGTCGTTCAATATCCCGTTTACAGCCCTCTCATCAACAAAGGAAGCCGAAGCTCTTAGCGGCGCGATCCTAAATGTCAGTCCTGTCGTTGAAGGGAAAATTACCGGATCTGCAGAACCCTATGCCTACCTGTTTGAATGGAACGAATATCTTGCCCCAAAAGCTCTCTATACCCTGCTCGACGCAGGAGTGGTAGCCAAAGTTGCAAAAAAGGAATTTGCCTTCGCCAATAACGAACTGAATCACAAATTCTCCTACGGTACAATAATGATCCCCGTTGGGGGTCAGAAAACCGGCAGCAGCGAACTGAAAGAACTCATAAGGTCAGTTGCAGCAGAATGTGGTCTTACGGTATACGGGGTAAGCACCGGATATACGGAAACAGGTATGGATCTGGGAAGCGGAAGCTTTGCCGTTCTCGAAAAACCATCTGTTGCCATGATAGTGGGCGACGGTGCGGCAGGCGGCGATGCCGGGGAAATATGGCACATGCTTGATACAAGGTTCAATATCCCGGTAACCATGATAAACAGTTCAAGATTCGCTTCAGCCAATATCTCCAAATACAACGTATTAATAATCACCGGTTCTCCCTCTATATCACAGTCGGGTGTTGAGAACATCAGGAGATGGACAGGAGAAGGTGGTGTCGTAATCGGCTACAAGGGAGGCAACAGCTGGCTCGCAAGAAACAAACTGACAGATATTCAATATGTTTCGTCTGCTGAGTCGAATATAGTTTCAGGTGTATATGCCGACAGATCCGCCAACAGTGCAGCCAACAGCATTCCCGGTTCAATATTTGAAGTCCGGCTGGATCTTACTCATCCCCTGTGTTACGGTTATACGAGAGACCGGCTACCTGTTTTCAAATCGGGAACCCAGATAGCGAAGCCAGATGCTGGTATATATAACAACCCTGTGAAATATGCCGCCTCACCGCTTCTGAGCGGTTATTGTACTGAAAAGAACCTGAAGAGGCTTGAAGGCGCCCCGTTTGCAAGTATTCACGGGCGGAATATAATTTCGATATACGATAACACCAACTTCAGAGCTATCTGGTACGGGTCATCGAAAATATTCCTTAATGCCCTGTTTTTCGGACAGGTGATATAAAGACAGACAGGCAGATACTTTAATAACTTATACTCTTCACCATCAATCCTTTCATGGATGACAGGTCCCTGTAAAGAAGCATTCTCTGTTTCTGATCGCCGGTGAGTTCGAGTATGATCAGACCTGCAGGTTCTCCGTACATTGTCTCGTTCACTCCAAGTCTTGTGCTTATATTACATCCATATGAAGTAAGGATCTTCTGGACCGACCTGACGATGGAGGGATCTTTGGGAACAAGGATACCGATTAAAGCTATCGGTTCCTCAAATTCAGCTGAAGCTGCTGGTCTATCGTCGAACAACATCTGTTTAATTACTATCCCTCCAAGTTGTTCCAGTTCTGTTATCAGGCTAACTGACTCTTCCCCATCATCCCTGAGGTGAAGGATCATACAGGCTTCCCTGCTGCATACGCTGTCGGTCACCTCATGAAAACCGAGCCTCGTTGTTATCACTCCGGCATACTTTGACAGTATGTCCTGTGTTAAGCCGGCTTCCCTTATCCTGTCAACTATCTTAATTCCGAGTATCTTTATCATTTTTCTTTTAATTAACTGATATTTAGCTCCTTTTCTATCTGTAAATAATCAGAAATATAGATCCCGTTCACCATTTTTTATCCGTTCAATCTTTTCGCGTGTTGATTTTTCAACGCTTTCGTCGAGTGTCTTCAGGTTCTTTTCAATTACCTTCCAGCCCTTCTCAGCCACGGGTTCCGTTGCATAATCGCAGATGTATTCCGAAAGGGTCAGTATGGCATTCGGAGTACAGAAACGCTTGATGAAACCGGGGACAGAGAATTCCATAAAATGTTCTCCTGTCCTGCCCATGCGATAACACGAAGTGCAGAATGACGGGATATAATCATTTTCAAGCAGTTCGTCGATGACTTCCGAAAGGGATCTTGAATCATTGATTTTGAACTGTTCCCTGTTAAGATTTTGTTCCTCATTTCTTGAGTCTGAATATGAACCCAGTTCAAGTTTTGTGCCTCCGTCTATCTGAGACACACCGTACTGTAAAACTTCTCTCCTCACGTCGGGTGTTTCCCTTGCCGTCAGGATCATTCCTGTATAAGGAACTGCCAGACGCAGTATCGGAACCAGTTTTTTGAAATCGTCGTCGCTTACCTGGTATCTTCCGTCGATATTAAGGCTGAGAGCATCCTTGATCCTGGGGAATGATATTGTATGAGGTCCCACATTATAGCATGCTTCAAGATGATTTGTATGTCTTACCAGGGCGAGAACCTCGAAACGCCAGTCGTAGAGGCCGAACAGTGCTCCTATCCCGACATCATCAATACCTGCTTCCTGTGCTCTGTCGAGAGCAGTCAGGCGCCATTCGTAATCTTTCTTTTTCCCTCCCAGATGATACCATTTATATGCCTCGGGATGATATGTTTCCTGGAAAACCTGGTAAGTACCTATTCCTGCTTCACCGACGGTACGGAATCCTTCTATATCAAGCGGTGCAGCATTGATGTTTACTCTTCGGATCTCCCCATGGTCTTTCTTGATGTTGTAAACCAGGCGTACCGTATGGGCTATGTATTCAGGGCTGTATTCGGGGTGTTCACCATAGACCAGGATAAGCCTTTTCTGGCCGTTATCCTCTAGGGCCTCCACCTCCCTTACTATCTCATCATCGGTAAGTGTTTTCCTCACTGCTTCCTTATTAGATATCCTGAATCCGCAGTACTGGCAGTTGTTGGTGCATTTGTTACCTACGTAGAGAGGTGCAAAGAGTACGATCCTGTTGCCATATACTTTCTCCTTGAGTTCTTTTGCACCATGGCGTATCTCATCTTCCAGGTCTGTGCCCATGGAATTGACAAGTACCGCGGTCTCTTCCATGGTGAGCCTGTTCTTGTCAAGCGACCTTGCAATTACGTCTCTGACCCTCTGTTTGTCGGGTTTGGTATTATTAATGAATCTCCATATCTCATCAGGATCGATGAATGGTTTCATTCTTTGATCCGGAATACTAAGTTTCTCAGGTTTAAATCGCATTATTATTATTTTCTTTTCTGGTACAAAATTAACAGATATTGCTGGTTTCCGGCATGATCCTTATCAGTATATGAGCTCTTTAATGTCGGCCCTGGCCCTTTCGAGTTCAGGCACAACATTTATGCTGTCAAACATCACCATTCCATGGATCATCTTCTGGAACAATAGTTTTATGCTTTCACCTTTAAAGCCGGGCTGATCTTCAAGAAGATGAAGAAGTACTTCCTGGTCACCTCCGGGCAGCATGTTTATGACAACCATACCCTTTGCAATTTTTTCTCCTGCAACGGCGGTAACAGCATATATACCTGTAGCGGGCAGCAACTTACATTCATCCGTCAGCGGAACCTTCAGGAAGGGAACAGCAGCAAAAGCATTGTAATCCTCAGGAACTCCCATTATCATATAATAATGGTCGAGGTATGCATTGGCTCTCTGAATATATCCTTCGCTTATAGCTTTACGTATCTTTGTTGAGCTTACTGTTTCATTATATACTTCCTGTTCGGGTATCTCCTCTGCTTCGAAATTATACTTTTCTCTCCATCCCCACAGTTGCCTGTAATCGCCTTCCTTGTTGAATCCGAAATGATGGTTGAATCCTGCAACCACCACTCTGGCCCTTAATATACCGTGAAGGTAATCGCGGACAAATTCTTCACTTGTCGTTTTCGAAAAATCTTTTGTAAACTCTACCACAATAAGGTTATCCAGACCTGCTTTCCGCAGGAGTTCAAATTTTTCCTCCTTCGAATTGATCATTTTAAGATCTTTCCCTGCAGTATCGGGGTATAGTATCTTCCTCGGATGAGGATGGAAGGTGATTAGAACCGATTCGCCACCATAATTCCCGGCAAGCATTTTCAACCTGTTAAGAATTGTTTTATGCCCGATATGGACTCCGTCAAATGAACCTGTAGTCACAACGGGATTCCTTATTTCCGCCACCTTTTCAAACCCACTGAATATCCTCATAAGAAAGCCGGATGACTAAAGGATATTTTCCTTGACGAAATATGCGACTTTTTCGATAGAAGTTATCATGTCATATTCCTCAAGATATACCCATGAGGGAACATTGAGCGGGATGGTGGTGAAGTTCATTATCCCCCTTATGCCATATCTGACAGCTTCTTCTGCAGTCTCTCTTGCATAATCAGGGGGCACCGTAAGGATTGCTATGGTTATATTGAGTTCCTTTATGATCTTTTCCATTTCAGAATGAGGATAGCATTTCACTCCTGAAATAACCTTGTTCACTTTTTGAGGGTCATTATCAAATGAGGCTACCAGATTGAGTTTGGATCTCTTACCTTTAAAATAACCTGCCACTGCCCGTCCAAGGTTACCGATCCCTATCACAGCCACATTAAGGCCTGATTCAGAATCTATTATGGTACTTATCTTTTCGATAAGATCTTTTACATCATAACCTTTCCGGTGAACAGACGAATATCCTATCAGCATCAGGTCGCGTCGGACCTGAACCGCCGTTATCTGCAGTCGGGCCGCAAGATCATGTGAAAAAATGAAATTTTTCTTTTCATTGAGACATTCCAGAAGGGTCCTTCTGTACTCGCTGAGTCTCTCTACAGTTTTTCCCGGTAGTTTCATAGTTATATTAAGATATATTAAATTGCTTCCTTGGCAGACGTATCGTAAACATGGTTCCCAGATCAGGAGTACTGTCAACCTTGATAGTCCCGTGATAAAGTTCGACAACTTTTTTTACAATTGATAATCCCAGTCCGCTTCCTGAGATGTGCTTTGTCCTTTCATTCCTGACTCTCATGAATTCCCTGAAGAGGTTCTCCCTGTCGGCCCCGGAAATACCGATCCCGGTATCACTGAAAACCAGGAACACTTCATTGTCGGTGCTGTCGATCATTATTTCGGCTTTGCCCCCGAATTTATTGTACTTGACCGCATTGGAGATAAGGTTGTTGAAAATGATCTCCATGTCCTCAGGGTCAGCCATTAATTTTGATTCGTTCTTTATGTCGAGGGTTATCGTGACCTCCATCTGGATTGCATATGGCTGAACTGTAACAACTGCAGCTCTTGCTACTTCAGCCAGGTCAACTTCCTGGATTTTCTCCTCCTTTCGTTCCAGCCGTATCTTGGTGAAGTCGAGAAGGTCCATGATAAGGTTTCTCATACCCTGTATCCGCTGGAGCGACCTGTCGATATGGTCAGCATAGTCGTCAATCCTGTCGCCGGCCTGTTTTTCCTGCATCATCCTGAGGTATCCTTCCAGGGCATTAAGTGGTGCTTTAAGTTCATGTGAGAGTACCGAAAGAAACTGATATCTCACCTTTTTACCTTCCTGTTTGAGTCTGTCGGTTACCTTACGGAGATACAGCTGTTTAGTAATATTTTCGATGCTCGATTTAAGTTCCTGCGGAGTGAAGGGTTTGGGAATAAAATCGGTCGCTCCGTCGCGTGTAGCCCTTATGGCGACATCGAGTGAAGCATACGATGTGATCATTGCAACAACGATGTCATATTTTCTCTCACGTATATATTCAAGCACCTCAACTCCCTGAATACCTGGAAGTTTATTGTCGAGCAATATGATGTCGGGCTTATCGGTCTCAATAAATCTTATACCTTCTTCTCCTGTGGGGGCTTCCGTTACTTCAAAGGAAAAATCCTCATCCATAAAAGGATAGGTAACCTTAAAATTATTTAATATACGGGTTACACCCGAGCGGATTCCGGGTTCATCATCGATTACCAGGACTTTCAGCACTCCCATTTTACAGTTTTAACAGTTTCATAATCTCCTGGTCGAGTTGATCAGCCCTGATGCCCTTTTCGAGATACCTGTCGGCCCTGATCCATGATTTTTCCGTTTCCGAGTCGAGGCTGAATGACATACCTGTCTCTCTTGCAACAGCTGTGGCGAGGATTACAGGGACTTCGGGATATTTTCTTTTAAGCCGGTAGCAAAGGATAAAACCGCTGTCATCATTTTCCATCATGAGGTCAAAGATGGCCAGATCGGGTTTAAATTTCGACAACACCGATTCTGCTTCCGCCTGGCTCTCAACTGCGATGGTTTTATACCCTGCCTTTTTCAGGACATAAACGGTCTGAAAAAGATAGTCGGGATCATCATCAGCTATAAGTATGGTGTAATCACCTTTTTTCATTTCACCGTAAAGTTCGTAAAATTTGTTAAAAATTACTCTTTTCTCCTTGGCAGTACTATCTTAAAACTTGTCCCCGCAGGTCCTTTGACAGGATCATCGTTTGATTCGACGGTGATCTGACCTTTGTGCATCTTTACTATGCCATATGCTGTTGCCAGCCCCAGACCTGTTCCTTTCCCGAGTCCCTTGGTTGTAAAGAAGGGTTCAAATATCTTGGACCTGTCTTCTTCCCTGATTCCTGTTCCCGTGTCGCTTACTGTTATGCTGACGTCACTGATGGTGTCTTCAAGGATAATTTTTATTGACCCGCCTTCGGGCATGGCATCGATTGAATTTTTTACCAGGTTGGT
>JAFGXX010000191.1 GCA_016936435.1 Bacteroidales bacterium | reverse complement strand
GCCCTGCGCCCTGCCCCATTATGCAATCCACTCCTTCACAAAGTAGAAGGTCATAACAAAAGATGCAGCAAGTTTAAGACCAACGCCGGTCAGAAACCCGAACAGGCTTCCGAAACCTGCCTTGATGGCATATTTCATATCATCTTTGAATATCAGCTCGCCAACTATGGCCCCCAGTAAAGGACCGACTATTATTCCTACCGGTCCAAGAAAAAGACCTATTATAAGACCGACCGTCGCACCCCTTGTTCCGTATTTCGACCCTCCGAATTTTTTGGTGCCCCATATCGGAACCACGTAATCAAGCAATGTTACTACAACAGTCACCACGGCAAGAACGATAAGAATGGTCGACGAAAACTGCCCGAAGCGTGACAGATGAAGAAGGATGAGCCCCAGGTAACTTAGAGGCGGACCGGGAAGGACCGGCGCAAGGCATCCTATGATACCTGCAAGCATCAGAATAATCCCAAATATGAGAAGTAAATAATCAGACATAAGGAAATTTTAAAGTAATATTTTACCCCGGACTATTTGTTCCCGAGATCTTCAAACCTGATGTCAGTGAATTCTTCCCGGGCAGGTACTTCATCCTGCTTATAGATACTATCCCCTGAATCTGTAACGGAGTTCTTCTGATATTCATTCTGGCCACCATCCGTGTAACTGATTGCCTCTTTGAGTCCTTCAATGAACTTGTCAAAATCTTCCTTGTATAAAAAGATCTTATGTTTTTCATAGAAAAATTTGCCTTCCTTCCCGATCCTTTTCTTACTCTCAGTGATTGTAAGGTAACGGTCATCTCTTCTGGTTGCCTTCACGTCGAAAAAGTATGTCCTTTTTCCTGCCCGGACAATTTTAGTGAAAATCTCCTCATTTTGAATTCTTTCTTCACCAGTGTTCAATTCATCTTTATTCCTGGTCTCTTCTTCCATCAGTAAGTCAGTTAATGTTAGGGTTTTAATTTGTATGTCAAATGTAACAAATTTTTTTTCAAATCAAAACGAGCCATGTTGAGGGTACTGATTTTTTTATTCCGGTTTTTGACAGTGACGGAAAAAGACTATTTTTGCTGCGGACAAAAAATGAGGTTCTCAGGGAATGATTAGCAGAAGATTATTGCGCATAAAAGTACTGATGTCACTCTATGCGTATAACCGGAGAGAGGATGACGATCTGGCCAGGGCTGAAACAGAACTAAAATTCAGTATCACAAAAACCTATGACCTCTATCATTACCTGATACTCCTTATCATCGAAATAGCCGATGTGGCACTGGATAAACTTGAACAGGCCCTCCTCAAGAAAATGCCGTCTCCTGAAGACCTTAATCCTAACCGCAGATTTATTGACAATGAAGTTCTGACTCAGCTCAGAAATAATGTACAGCTCAGGAAATATCTTTCCGCTTCAAAACTTTCATGGGCAAACCACCGGCATGTGCCCCGGGCTCTCTACAATAAGCTTTCCGGATGGGAACCGTATAAAAATTATATGAAGGCGGAGGGTACTGATTATCAAAGCGACAAAAAATTCATCATAAGTATTATTTCAGAGTTCCTGGCTGTTTCCGACGACTTGCTGAATTGCCTCGAGGAACAGAGCATATACTGGAATGACGACATGGAGTATGTCGTGGTGATGCTTGAAAAAACACTGAAACGTTTTAAACAGGGCCCCGGGGACAACATACCCCTGTTGCCGCTGTTTAAAAATGAAGAAGATGAATTGTTCCCCGGCCTGCTGTTTCGTAAAGTCGTTATGAACTCGGGAAAATACTCTGATATTATCAACAGGAATACCACTAACTGGGAAGTTGAGAGAATAGCACTGATGGACATCCTGGTCATGCAACTGGCTATAGCTGAAGTGCTTGAATTTCCGGAGATACCCGTAAAGGTCACCCTGAATGAATATATCGAAATTGCCAAGTTCTATTGTACCTCAAAAAGCAGTACTTTTGTGAACGGTATCCTTGATAATATCGTAAAGGAGATGAGAGAAAAAGACCTCTTTAAAAAATACGGAAGAGGATTGATGGGAGAACCCGGATACGAAAAAGGAAATACGGTGACGGAATGATGGCAAAATTTTATTTTCTGTTTATTAGTGTTGCATTGGTTCTTTTTTCTGGTTGCGGGAACAGTAATCAGTCCACGAAAGAAGCTGAAGATAGCCGTCATGACTCCGATACAGGCAGAGCGATCATCAGCTTTACTGATTATGAACACAATTTCGGACAGGTTAAGGAGGGAGAAAAGATCGGGTGTATATTTTCTTTCGTCAATAAAGGCAGTTCCAGCCTTCTGATAAGAAATGCGGTCACAAGTTGTGACTGTACGGTGCCTGAATTTGAGAAAAAACCGGTTCCTCCCGGTGAATCCGGTACCCTCGAGGTGGTCTTTGACACCTCGGGAAGGAGCGGGGTTCAGACAAAAACTATTGCTGTTCATTCAAACTCAGTGACACCTGTGGTTGTGCTGCAGATTAAAGCTGAAGTAATTAATAATAACTAATATTTTAAACATGACCAGTTTTGCTTTTATTCTCTTACAGACACAGTCTGGCCGGGCAGGTGCTACTCAGGGTGGCAACATGACCATGAGTTTCATTATGCTCCTCGCAGTATTCGTAGTGTTCTATTTCTTCTTTATCCGGCCCCAGATGAAAAAACAGAAGGAACTGACAAACTACAGAAACTCTCTCAAAAAGGGAGATAAAGTAGTTACAAACGGAGGTATATACGGAAGGATACTTGAAGTAAAAGATAATCACGTAATGATGGATGTGGGAGGCGATGTCAAACTCAAAGTCGACAAGAATGCCCTGATTAAGGATCCCACAGCTGAAGAACCAGCTAAATGATAAATCAGGGTCAATGGAGAAATTTGTTGAGACAAGGGCTGCACCACAGAAACGTGACCTGAAAAGACTCAACAGGGACCTGATGATTTTTGCCGTCTTCCTTGTTCTCTCTTTCCTCTTCTGGTATCTTAACTCATTGTCAAAAGTTCTCAACACAACTGTCAGATATCCTGTTACATATATCAATATCCCCGTTAATATGCAAGCCGAACCTGAACTTCCTCCAAAATTCAGCCTTCTGCTTAACGGTCCGGGTTATTCAATCCTTAAACTGAAACTTGGCAGCAACGGAAATCCACTGGTGGTTGATTTTTCCGAAACAGCTTATATTCAGAAAGGATCAGGATCAGATTATATAGTAACAGCGATGCTGATTTCCAGGTTTAACACCGATATCAAATCCGACAGCAGAATACTTTCTGTTAAACCTGATACTCTCTTCTTTTCCTTCAGGTAGGGAAAGTCCTGATAAAAGATGGGAATACGCCGGATTTTTAGAACAACTTGAAGCATAGAGGATTCTGAAATGACAAGTACAGCAAAACCGGTTATGAAACTGGGAATCACCGGAGGTATCGGAAGCGGCAAAACTTCCGTGTGCAGGATCTTCAGCGTTCTTGGTATACCCGTATTCTTCGCCGACCCTGAAGCAAGCCTGATAATGTCCACGGATAAAAAGGTGATAACAGGTATAAATGAAATAGCCGGCAGGAACATTTACCCTGAAGGTAAACTGGACCGGGAACTTCTTGCTTCTCTTATCTTTAACGACGCTGAAAGTCTGCGTAAGGTAAATTCACTGGTACATCCCGTCGTTTTTGACAAATTTTTAAAGTGGGCTGAAGAACAGGATAGCCCTTACGTGATAATGGAAGCTGCTATTCTCTTCGAAAGCGGGGCATCTGAACTGGTCGACAGGGTGGCAACAGTATATGCCCCTGTGGAGGAACGTATCGGGAGGGTGACCAGAAGAAACAAACTAACCCGCGAGCAGGTACTGCAGAGGATGAAAAACCAGCTCGACGACGAGGAAAAGATAAGAATGTCAGATTATGTGATCAATAACTCTGAAAATGATATGATCATCCCTGTTATTTTGAAAATCCATGAGGATCTGATAACTCATTTAAATTCCTGAACGAAAAATATGGGTGGATTCGGAAAATGGCTTGGTGGAGGATTGGGTTTTGTGATGGGAGGCCCCATAGGAGCTCTGCTGGGATTCCTCGTCGGATCGATGGTCGACAGCACCAGTATAAATACTTCAACATATACATCAAGCCCGCGTACAACAACCCCGGGCGCATTCGGGGTCAGCCTTATGGTGCTTATTGCCGCCGTGATGAAAGCCGACGGGAAAGTCTTGCGGGCAGAGCTGGACTATGTCAAACAATTTTTTGTGCGACAGTTTGGAAAGGAATCTGCCCTGGAGGCAACAAGAATACTTAAAGACCTTCTCGATCAGGATATCAAGGTCAGGGAAGTGAGTGAACAGATATCGCGGAACATGGACTATTCATCCAGACTGCAGCTTCTTCATCTTCTCTTCGGTGTGTCTCTGGCCGACGGAGCTGTTAATAAATCCGAATTGGGAGTCATCGAAAAAATATCGGGCTATCTGGGGATAACATCGTCCGATTTTACTTCCATCAGGAATATGTTTGTTCCCGAAACAGATTCTTCTTACAAGATACTTGAAATTGAAAGGACTGCCGGCAATGAAGAAGTTAAAAAAGCTTACAGACGGATGGCAATGAAATATCATCCCGATAAAGTGAGTCATCTGGGCGAAGACTATAAAAAAGCAGCTGATGAAAAATTCAGAAAGGTCAATGAAGCCTATGAAAAAATAAAAAAGGAAAGAAATATGCCCTGAACAGGGTTAAAAAAATATACCTTTTGAATCGCAATTTCATCAACATCCCTTAAATTTGGCACTAAAATCTTTAACATGGTATTAAAAGAAATTATGTCCATTTCCGGTGAACCCGGACTTTTTAAGTTCATCGCCCAGGGCAAAAATGCCATTATTGTGGAGCATCTGGAAACGAAGAAGAGAAGCAGCGCTTTCGGTTCAGCCAGGATCAGCTCTCTCGACGAGATCTCGGTCTACACCGATACAGAGGACATTCCCCTGTCAAAAGTATTCGATACGATCTTTGAGAAAGAAAACGGAGGCCCCGCAATTGATTACAAATCAGATCCTCAAAAACTCAAGGCTTATATGGAAGAGATACTTCCTGAATATGACAGAACAAGGGTCTATGTAAGCGACATAAAAAAACTGGTTCACTGGTATAATATCCTGCACACGCTCGGCCTGTTGATAAAGGAGGAGCCTGAAAAGGCTGATGCTGGCGAATCTGAGGTTCACGAAGCTAAGCCAGGAACAGAAACAGGGGCAGACAAAAAACGCGAAAGCTCTGCGAAGAAACCTGAAAAGGAATCCGGAAAGAAAACAACTCAAAAGAAAACCGGGGCATCCGGAAAGAAAAAGGAGGCCAGCTAAACTTATGAATTTCGGTGGCGACGAAGTGATATACGACTACGATGATTCCCGGATCATCATAGTGCCTGTTCCCTATGATGCCACAAGCACATGGATTAAAGGGGCCGCCAATGGCCCCGAAGCCATTATGGAAGCTTCGGTGAATCTTGAATTTTATGATCTGGAAACCGGAACCGAAGTCCATAAACTGGGCATTCATACAATCCCCCCGATAATCACGGAAGACTCTCCCGATGTCCTTGTAGAGACTGTATACAGGAAAACAGCCGCCCTCCTTGCAGATAATAAATTCCCTGTTATAGCAGGCGGAAATCATACAGTAAGTATCGGGGCTTTTAAAGCATTTTCTGATAGATACCCCGACCTTTCCATACTGCAGCTTGATGCTCACTCCGATCTGAGACAGGAATATGAAGGCTCCCCGTTCAATCATGCCTGCGTTATGGCAAGAGCACGTGAGCTTGCAGATGTCGTACAGGTCGGAATACGCAGTATGTCGGCCGAAGAGCTCGCTTTCGCCGACAGGGAAAGGATTTTTACTGCCCACGACTTATTTGTTAATACCAGACTATGGTCTGAAGCTCTTAAAAAGCTTACAGCTAATGTTTATGTTACAATAGATCTTGATGTTTTTGATCCTTCCCTGATACCTGCAACCGGCACACCGGAGCCCGGAGGACCCTCATATCCTGAAATAATGAACTTCCTGAAACATGTTGCAGGGACAAAAAACATTGTCGGTTTCGATGTGGTCGAACTTTGTCCCCTGCCCGGGAACAAGGTCTCCGATTTCGTGGCAGCAAAAATTATTTATCAGCTCCTGAGCTATATTTTTCACTGACCCTCTCCCGTACCGGCAGGCCGCCGGGCTTCATCATCATATTTTTTTGCCTCTTCCCAGATTATATTCATTTCCTCAAGACTCATGTCATGAAGTGACCTGCCCTTGACCATAGTCTCCTTCTCGAGATAATTGAATCTCTTAATGAATTTTCTGTTTGTCTTTTCGAGAGCAGCTTCAGGATCGATACCGTAAAGCCTTGCAGCGTTAATAAGGGAGAACATGACATCACCAAGCTCTGATTCTATTTCATCCCTGCTGCCTCCTGCAACTTCATTTCTTAACTCGGTAATCTCCTCGAGTACCTTATCCCATATCTGCTCCCTCTTTTCCCAGTCGAAACCCACACCCCTGACTTTCTCCTGGACCCTGTTCGCCTTTATCATCGCAGGCATCGACGAAGGAACTCCGGATAAAACAGGTTTGTATCCTTTCTTCTCCCTGATCTTCAGATGTTCCCAGTTCTTTTCTACCTCCGTGGCTCCGGTAACAACCACGTTCCCGAATACATGAGGATGCCTGTAAACAAGTTTATCATTTATACCCCTTAGTACATCTGAGATGTCAAATTTGCCTTTTTCCGATCCTATCCTTGCATAAAATACGATATGAAGCATCAGATCGCCAAGTTCATTTTTTATTCCTTCGTCATTGCCCGAGGATATAGCATCTGCAAGCTCAAATGTCTCTTCTATCGTCAGCTTCCTCAGACTTTCGTTCGTCTGCTTCATATCCCACGGACATGATACCCTGAGCCTGTCGATTATTTCAAGAAGCTTTTCAAATTCTTCGGTGCTTTTCTTCTTAACATCCATTGACTTTAAAGTTTAAAACAAGTGGTCGGGAGAGCTTTTTACGACTCTCGTGTCAATACGGATTACCGAACCTGTGTCCAGACTGAGCAATTCTGCCACATTCGCTCCGTTTATTGCGATCTCCAGCAGATCAAGTGAATTAAAACGGGCCAGCAGCTCGCCTACAGGCACATCACTGTATTTTTCGGTTATTGTGTCGGTAAAATCCTTGTTGCTCTGAATGAGGATGCGATACTCTTTATCTTTAAATACTCTGTTGAATACTTCACGGGTTATATTAGATATGGCATTCCCGTATGAATCGATGAAGATGATGCTTCCGGTTATTACATCTTTTTCAATTGTGGCTCTCAGCGGCACCCTTTCGCTCATAGCCGGCACCGGCACACCCAGACCGGCAGGACTTTTATCTTTAATAATTCCGGCGGCTGCCAGGGCAAATATCTCCAGTTCATCTGTGATGCCGGAGCGGTCTATTCTCACTATTTCATCAGGGTCGGAATTAAGGATGAGATTGAAAATGCCGTTGTCTACTCCTATAAAGAAATGCCCCTTGGCCTTCACAACAAGATATTCCTGTCCTTTCATGGCCTCTGAATGCACACAGATAAGATGTACACTCCCCTCAGGATAATTCTGATAAGTATTCCGTACTACAAAGGAAGCATGAGAGAGGTTGAAAGCAGGGATTCCTGTTGCATTGTCGATAATAGTGACATCGGGGCAACGGCATAAAAGTTTCCCCTTTAAGATCCCGTGATATATGTCATCAGGCTTCCATTCAGTTGTTAGTGTGATTACCGGCATAGGGGAAAAAACTTATGACAAAGATAATCTTATAAAGAAAAATAAACTTACTTTGCAACTCCCGAAGTTTAATTTTTATGAACTTTCAGAACCATACTGATTATCAGGATAAATGAGCAATGCAGGAATTTTTTTAGCTGAGCTTTAATGACAGAGATAGTTATTTTTCTAGAAGATATCGATCCCGTCGAATTTTTCGGCACAAACAATACCTTCCTTGACAAAATCCGGGGATTCTTTCCAAAGATCAAGATATTGTCAAGGGGGAACGAAATTAAATGTATGGGTGAGGAATCGGAAATTACCGTTTTTGCCGAAAAATTTAACGGACTAATAGAATATTACAGGAAATTCAACAAGATCGGAGAAGAGGATATGGAAAAATGCCTTTTCAATCCGGATCACATGAAATCGGTCGCTAATGGTGAATTTGAACAGGTACTGGTATTTGGTACAAGCGGGAAACCTGTAAGAGCCAGAACCCTGCACCAGCTGGCACTGGTTAACGACTACCGTTCCAACGATCTTATCATCGCCGAAGGTCCCGCCGGAACAGGTAAAACCTATACATCCATAGCTCTCGCCGTCAGAGCCCTTAAGGAAAGAGAGGTTAAGAAGATAATTCTTACCAGACCTGCAGTGGAAGCAGGTGAGAGACTAGGCTTCCTCCCAGGTGACATGAAGGAGAAACTGGATCCCTATCTTCAGCCGCTTTATGATGCACTTCATGATATGCTCCCCTATAAAAAACTGGAGACACTTATCGAAGACAGCACTATTCAGATAGCCCCCCTCGCATATATGCGCGGACGGACACTTGAAAATGCATTCGTGATCCTCGACGAAGCTCAGAATGCAACCATCAGCCAGCTGAAAATGTTCCTTACAAGAATGGGCGTCAGTTCAAAATTCATCATCACAGGCGATACAACACAAATAGACCTCCCAAGAAGAAATGAATCAGGATTGCTTCAGGCCATGAGAATACTCGACGGAATACAGGGAGTATCGGTTATAAGATTCGATGAACAGGATATTGTAAGACACAGGCTCGTCCGGAAAATAGTAAAAGCATATGAACAGGAAGAAAAACCGGACAGGGAATGAAAAACAGCTTACGAAAAAATAAAAATTGATATTATTATGCCAGGCACAATTTTAAGTTCAGACTTCCATTTTCCCGGACAGAAAAGTCTTTATAAAGGCAAAGTTAGGGATGTGTACAACATAAATGATGAATATCTTCTGATGGTCGTGTCTGACAGAATATCTGCATTCGACGTCGTCCTGCCAAGGGGAATACCATACAAGGGACAGGTGCTGAACCAGATAGCTGATAAATTCCTTGATGCCACTGCCGATATTGTCCCTAACTGGAAAATCGCCGCCCCCGATCCCAATGTTACTATCGGTCATATCTGCAAACCTTATCCGGTGGAAATGATAGTGAGAGCTTATCTTACCGGGAGCGCCTGGCGTACATATAAATCCGGGGCAAAGGAAATATGTGGTATTCCCCTGCCTGATGGAATGAGAGAGAATCAGGCTTTCGAAGAACCAATAATAACACCTACTACCAAGGCAGCTCACGGAAACCACGATGAAGATATCTCACGCGATGAGATTCTTAAAGAAGGCCTTATTCCGGAAGAAGAATATGTGCTTATTGAGAAATATACAATGGAGATCTTCAAAAGGGGAACGGAAATTGCCAGAAGCCATGGCCTGATCCTTGTAGATACAAAATATGAGTTTGGCAGCAAGGATGGTAAAATATATCTTATTGATGAAATAAACACACCCGATTCATCCAGATATTTTTATGCCGATGAATATCAGGACAGATTTCGCAATAACCTTTCTCAGAGACAGTTATCAAAGGAATTTGTAAGAGAATGGCTCATGGCAAACGGATTCCAGGGAAAACAGGGTCAACCGGTCCCCCCTATGAGCGATGAATTCGTAAATGAAGTATCGGAAAGATATATTGAACTGTATGAGAAAATCACCGGAGAGACATTCGTAAGAGCAGATATTTCGAACCTCAGAGACCGGATAGAAACCAACTGCAACGAATTCCTCTCAACATTGAAACATTGACCTTATATGGGAGTCAGAAATCAATTGAAAGGATACCTCGTAGTCCTGATGGTACTAAGCTCCCCGGGATTATCGTCACTATCCCAGGTTGCTGTTGAGAGATCAACAAATAAAGTGATCATTTCAGGTACCCCATACTATATCCATGTCGTAAAAAAAGGCGAAACCGCTTACTCTGTTGCCAGAGAATATGGTATCACCGTTGAAGAACTGACCAGGGAAAATCCTCCGGCACTGTACGGGCTAAATGAAGGACAGTCCCTGAGGATTGCCGTTAAACAGGTTTCGGATGTAAAACCTGCCGGGAATGTAGTCCGGGAAGGCAAGCGCGATGAGGAAAGATATATTTATCACAATCTGCAACCCGGAGAGACTATCTATTTTCTTTCAAAACACTATGGTGTCTCTGAAAGAGAGATAATTGAGAGTAATCCGGGTGTCGAGATATCCAGGCTTCCGGTTAACTCCGAAATCGCCATTCCAAGGAGAGTCTTCAGAACTGAAAGAGAAGATTTTGCCGTTCAGGATTCAAATTATATTTTTCACAAGGTTGTCAGGGGAGAATCTCTTGCTTCAATAGCTGAAAAATACAATCTGACGGTTAGAGAGCTCAGGAGAGAGAACAGGAATTTGAGATTTCCACAGGTTGGCGATTATATAAGGATCCCGGTTCCCCGATCGGCTATTAAGATACCTGACGACAAACCAGAAGCTGACACCCTGGTTGTTAAGGAAGAACAGCTGCACTTTATGCTTGAGACTCCGTCGGCCTTCACCCCGGTAAGTAAGCTGACAGGATCCTTTGATATCGCTGTCCTCTTACCATTTTACCTCAGGGAAAATAGTGTGAGAGCCGATATCGACTCGTCGCAGATAGTGAAGGGGAAACGTGTTTACAAGACAGTAAAACGCGCTGAAGACTGGATATATCCTGGCAGCACAGGCTTTCTTGAAATGTATGAGGGCATCCTTCTGGCCCTTGATACTCTTTCTTCAATGGGCCTCGATATTCATCTTCATACATACGACATACGAAGCGATACAATTGAGCTTACAAGACTTATCAACCAGGGCGCACTTGAAAAAATGGACCTGATAATAGGACCTGTATATACAAAAAACCTTGTACTGATCTCTGAATATGCCCGCGAAAATGGCATTCCGGTAGTGTCTCCGGTTCCACTATTTAATAATACGGTCCTGAAGGAAAACCCGAACCTCTTCATGGCAAATGCATCGCTGGAAGTTGCCCAGAAGCTTATTGCCGAAAAAGCAGAAGAATATTTCGATAATAATATAGTCTTCATACATACCGACACTGCCGGTATTGACCCGGATATCAGGAACTTCAGGGATAAAATATTCGCTGAATTGTGCAAAAGGATCCCTTTCGATGATATCAGGTTCAAGGAATTTATTTTCTACAGCAGATCGGCGTTTAACAACGATTCAATAAACAGGCTCGGACATGCACTTTCACAGAATGAGGACAATGTTATCATTATCGCATCCGAGGAAGCTCCTGTTATCAGTGAAACCATTATGGAGATCCACTCATTGTCGAAACAATATCCGGTAAGAGTTATGGGATACCCTGCCATGAGAACACTCGATAATCTCGAACCAAAATTCTTCTTCGACCTGGATATAGTGATGTTTTCTCCTTCATGGATCGACTATTCCAGGCGCGACGTAAAGCAATTCACAGCCGATTTCAGAAAGAAATTCCTTACAGAACCCCAGGAATTCAGCTATGCATGGCTGGGATATGATATTACTTATTACTTTCTGAGTGGTCTGGCTGTTCACGGGAGAAATTTTCTCAGTAACCCTGAGATTCACAATCCCGATCTTCTGCAAACCCGCTTCGATTTCCGGCGCAGAAATATCAACGACGGATTTGAAAATTATAAGCTATACGAAATAAAATATTCCTCCGGGTATGAAGTTATCCTTATGCCCGAGGAAACTGATGAATATTAATGTGCTGTTTGTCAACTTAATAAGCTATGAGGGGGATACTTTTGTTAATAAAAATTAACAATTGGGAATATTTGATCACATACCGTTGTCTATAAATTGAACAGCATGAAGGGATCCTACAGGCAGGCTGATGACAGCGAACTCGTTAAGGCTTCTGTAAATGGCGATCGGCTTGCTTTCAGTGAGATCGTTGAACGATACAGGAGAATGGTGGCCAGAACGGTCAAAGGTATGCTTGGGGATTCGGTTTTTTCGGAGGACATAGGACAGGAAGTGTTTATTAAGTTATACCATTCATTGTCCGATTTCAGGGGTGAGGCCAGGCTGTCGACATACATTCAGAAAATAGCCATAAATCTTACCCTCAATGAGATAAAAAGAAGAAAGAGGTTCTTCTCCATGTTCTCTCAGGATGGCGAAAATGAATTATATGAACATGAAATTCCGGACCCTGAAAATGAACAAAAACGCGATGCAACCGAATTGGTAAGCAAAGCGCTCGCAGGACTGGAACCAAAATTCAGAATAATTGTAACTATGAGAATGTTACAGGGATATTCAACCAAAGAAACAGCAGAAATTCTTAATCTGCCGCTGGGAACAGTACTCTCAAGGTTATCAAGAGCCCAGGAACAACTTAAGGAAATACTAGGTAAACTCTGATATTATGGAACCTTCAGGAATTAAAGATCTGATAATAAGATCACTCGGAGAGAATGCCGGTGACGGATCAATCACAGGCAGGCTGGAAGAAGAAGGTGTTACCTTTGACTTCGGAAGAGACTTCACCCAAAAGGTAGTCGATAGAATCTTTTCAGTATCTTCAGAACTGGTCGCTGAAAAAGAACTGTTCAGATCCATGAGGTTCGTTTTCAACAGGGTGGCCCTTACAGGTGTGGCAGCAATACTGATACTCCTGTTCTCTATATTTATGGCTGAAGGGTCCTTTTCACTAAACTCATTCCTCGGCATAGGAGATTCTGTCGATGAAAGTATCGTATGTCTGCTGACCGGCATTTAAAATTATAAAATGAAAGGAAAATCAATTCTATTAATCGTATTAACCCTGCTTATAGGCTTTGTTCTGGGAATGCTGACGTCGGCTCAGATAAGATTGAATAAGCTGAAACCGGTTCGCCTCTATTTTTCAGAAGAGAGATTCAGGGAAGGATTCTATAAGATTATAGAACCCGATGAAAAACAGAAAGCTGAGATCGAGAAGATACTTAATAAATATGCGAAGGAGAACACAAGCCTGCAGTCAGACTTCAGTAAGCAGCTTGATCTTAATATCAAGGCGCTCAGAAAAGAACTCGATTCCAAACTAACAAAAGAACAGCTTGCCAGACTTAAGGAATTTGATGAAAAAAGGGAGGAAATGATACGTCAGGGAAGGAGAGACAGGAGAGACAGGAAGGATCCCCCCGATTCTCTTGAATACAGGCATTCGGGGAATAGCGGAAGGGATTTTCATGGTGATAATGAAAGGTCTGGCTATTACGACAGAAGGCCCCTGCCACCGGGTGAAGTGCCCCCGCCGCCGCCACTTCCCGATTCTGTATCGTCATCCGATAGAAAATAAAACATAATCGAGGATAATTGAAATATCATCCTTGTTGACACCAAGATCTGTCAGCAGATTTGTATCCTCTGAAAATATCGCCATGAAGTGCTCTGTCGTGATCTCTCCTTTTAATATACTCTGCCTGTAAAATTCCACAGCTTCCTTTTTCATGCCTTTGCACAGTGACAGATGCCCCAGGTTCACAAGATCATGTGAGCTAAACCCTCCGGAAGACAAACGATCAAAATAACGCTCCGACTCCGTGAATTTACCAAGTGCAAAATAGCAATATGCTATGGGTCTGAGTATGTTTATATTACCCGGATCATTGTATTCAACCCTGAAATAATGACTTAATGCCTTCTCGTAATCTTTTAAATCGAGATAACAATGAGCTGTCATTATTGCTGTGTGCAGATTTTCCGGTTCAAGACTGCCCGCTTCCAGGTAGTAAGCAAGGGCCTCCTCTGTTCTGTCAAGCCTGCGCAGACATAATCCGATTTTCTTGATAGTCCAGGCTTTTTTTTCTATGATCTCAGCTTTATGGTAGTATTCAAGTGCCTTTCCGTAATTTTCCGTCTTCTGGCAGCAGTAGCCCATCTTTTCATATAAAAGGGAGTCGTCAGGTCTTAATTCAACCTGCCTGGTGTATAACTCCAGTGCGTCGTCGTAGAAATCCTTGCTGAAGAAATAATCTGCCAGCCCCGCTTCTGCCTCTGCTGCATTACAGGTCAGCCTGAAGAATGAAGAATTATATATGTCAAGTCTTCCGGTGAATATGTCCTCAAACTCTTTTTTGTATGGCGAGAGCTTGAAAAATCTGTAGATATCCTGGAGATACTGGGTTACATTAGTACGGAAATTCCTCGTAGGATCGGCAAGAGATTCATTGTCGCCAAACTGCCCCAGCGCTTCAAGTTCCATCCTGAATACTTTCAGCATCATGTTTTTCTGCGCAGCCGGAAGGTATTTGAGGTTAAGTATCAGTGAAAACTTGTCGGAGTTGCATATAAAAGGTGTCTTGTACATTGCTTCCGCCAGCTCATTCGTGCCCGGCCCTAGTATATCGTCACGGAATATCTCATTTACAATGTCGTGATCAGGATAAAAAGGCATGAACCAGTTCTGAAAGTCCTTGAAAAAATCGAAATGTTTCAGGTTGGCAAAGGCCGACATATATACGTCGGCTCCTTCCATCTGCAGATTGGTGAGCTCCTCCATGGTCCTGAATATCTCTTCCGAATCCTGGAACATACCTGCCCAGTCAGGGTTTTTTTCTTCATTACCTTCTCCGGGAAGAATATTGTTAAGATCAAGTTTGTCCTCGATCCTTGGTCTGAGTTTGGCAACCTGGGGCAGTATCTCGTCCTGAAGTCTTTTGCCCAGTTTTTCAGTTTCACGCGACCGGATTATCTGAAGCACAATTATCCTGCAGTGTTCTCTGAAATGTTTGGTTTTTCCAAGTTCCGAAATTGCCGACACAATGTCGGGATATAGCAATATTCTTCCGTTATGGTAATGAAGGTTCAGAATAAGTCCTGTCAGCGCCCTCTCCATCACCTTCTCTTCTCCCTGCTGATATATTTTTATCAGCGACGTCAGTTTCTCAGTATGCCAGAATCTGAAGAGGCTGAGTGTTATGGCTGTTGTGAATATTGATGACTCATACCAGCGGAATTTCCCCGATTTGAAAATTATCTTTAAAAGACTCTCTTCTGCTTCTCCGTAATAGTCTGTCAGCCACAGATGGTTGAAAATGTTCCTGATGAGCTGACGGTGCTTTCTGGATATCTCTGATTCGGGATCCGGGTTTATTTCACTGCTCAGCCTGAGCCACTCGTCAAGTTCCGATTTGAACATCAGGTCATCAACATTCTCAACAAGGGTTTTCCCGGTAAGTCTCTGCTCTTTTTCAGCCTGCTGCTTCACCCAGTACGTATTCCATCCCGAGTAATGTGACAATATGTCCTGCCTTACCCTGTCGGATAATTCCAGGATCGACTGGATAAGCCTGAGATAAACCCTTTCCCTTTCCGGATCTTCAACTCCCTCAATAGTGTAGCTAAGCATATTTCTGTATGTCATTACCAGGTCTTCGTACTCGTCGCGAAGGTGTCCTTCAGAAACGTTCTCTAACATATCATTAAGAATATCAAGACTTTGCTTGATCTTTTTTTCTGATACAAGGGAACATATTCTTTTATGCTGCTGTATGGTTTTTCTTGTGTCCATAATAATTTTATAGGAAAACCGCTTTGCTGATAATACCTTATCGTTTTTAATTCATATAGTCTCTGCAAACATCAGGCCGATGTAAAAACGTCATGGAGAATAGAATATGAGAGTAGAAACTGGCAATCATCAGAAATCAAAGCCTATGCTCAGGTAGCCGTTCAGGTTTCCAAACCATTCGTTATACGGATTCTTTCCGTATGAAATCCCTGCCCGTATAGGTCCCAGAAATGTCATATAACCCGCACCAAGACCGATACCTGCTATATACCTGTATTCTTTTTCATGGTAAATGCACTGAACAGCAAACAGATCGGTGGTGAAGAACAAGTGAAGCTGATTTGCCGGTTCAATATCTATCTCAAATCCTATCCCGGCTGCTTTTTTGACAGGTATTTCCGAGGTCTCGAATCCGGTCATAGGGATGGTCCTCTCGCTAACAGATTGCAATCCGCCCAGAAAATGATAATTGTTCTGCATCACTGCCGAATCACATCGCGAAACATAAAATATATCCGAACGGAACCCAATTGTCGTTTTTTTCCCTCCTTGAAAATATTGTCTTAAGCCCCATCGTAGCGTGTAATTCTTTTCAAAATCGAAATTCCCGGGGTCAGCCTTATCGTAATTAATCCTTTCGTAATGTGTCCTTACTGCTGAAGATAAGAGCACTGACCTGCCTGCAGTAATGTCAAGCAATGTCCCTTTGTTCGGGAAATATTTGGTATCGAGGGAGTTGATCTTGTAACTGAAGCATGTACTGAAGATGTTGTATGATATATTTTTAAGTCTTGAATCCGACACATAGGCCGGGTTGATATTACGGTTCACATAATTACCTGAAATGGTTACCAGATGGTTAAGTCCCGGACTTCTTGACAGGCTTAGTCCTGTGGAAAAATCATACAGAATAACCTGTCCTGTTTCATTTCCTATGTGTAGTACAGGAACCGGGGTCTTTTCATAGTTGAAATTCAGTGAAAGGCTGTTTTTTTGCTGCCAGCCCAGATATTGGAGCAGGAAACCGCTCACCCTGTAATACCTTCCCAAAAATGTGTTTATGTTCAGCCATGTTCCCGGAAAAATGAAGTTTCTTGCCGACAGCGAAAGCAGGGCTCCCGAACCTATTGTATTATCGTAATGAAGGGAACCAAAGAGCATGGCTTCAGGATTTTCATTGCATTCAATGATAAGTATCAGGGAATCATCTTTTGGTTCTATCGTGTAATTTACTTTTTCAAACCAGTTTTTACCGTAGAGCAGATCTATCTTTTCAAGGAGATCATGGTTATTGACAGAATCCCCGTCGTGGACATTCAGTATCCCTGTTATCTGCCTGTCGGAGTAATTCCTGTTTCCCCTTATTTCAATCCTGTCAAAAACATAGTAGTTTCTGTTCATGATATTTTCCGGAACCTTCTGAGGACCAAGATTATTCAGCGAATCCGCCAGTCTTCTGAACTTTGATCTGAATGGTTCAGCTGCTTTATAGCCTCTTCCGTAGATAGAGTCAACATTGCTGAAATCCATCGATGAAAAGCCCTTCAGATCGGGTAGAATAAGATAATCGGTTAATTTTTTCTGCTTTTCAAAATCGTTGTATCCCATCGAAAAGACCAGTTGTTTCAGAATGTTGGAGACGTTGTCGAGCTCTTCTTCATCCTTCCACAGAAATCCTGTATATGACCCTATAACAATATCTGCCCCTAGTTCGATTACTTCCTCAGCTGCAAAGTTTCTGAATACACCGCCATCAACAAGCAGATTTGTGTCTTTTTTTACAGGAGTGAATACAGAAGGGATTGCCAGACTTGCTCTTATTGCCTGGGGAAGATATCCTCCCTTAAGATCGACGACAGAGGCGGTAAGAATATCGGAAGCCACACATACAAAAGGTATTGGCAGTTTTGAGAAATCGTTAATTGTCGCAGCCGGCCAGGCATAGAAACTTAGAAAATTTTCAATCACCTGTCCGTTCGTCAGTCCGGAAGGCAGATTAACCTTTTTAAGCGATATGGGTATTGATGCAATACTGTTGTGAAAATTCTTTTTTTCCAGGAAGGTGATCTTATTCTCCTGTATCTTGTTCATTATAACCTCATTAAGGTCTTCCGATTTAAGAATGCTCAGTATACTGTCGGTGGAATAACCTGTTGAATAGAATCCTCCGATAACACTTCCCATGCTCACTCCCGAAATACAGTCGGGACGAAGGCCCTCTTCTTCCATTACTTTAAGAACCCCGAGGTGCGCAATTCCCAGCGAACCTCCTCCGCTTAATGCAAGACCGAGTTTCGGCCTTTTAATGTCTTCCTGGGCATTTAGAAATGATGCTGTAAGAACTGCAAGGACAATAATGGCTGCTGATTTTTTTAAAATACAGGCATACAGAGTATTATCTTCATGTTTTAGTTTTCTTACGCTTAATGACATTATTGTTCTGGTATCTGATCAGTAATTATACCGAAGTTACCAATTTTCCTTAATTTTATCAAATGAAACTTAACCCGGAATCTGTATCCGGCTGGCTTCCGACTTCAGTAAAGGAGATGGAAGCACTGGGATGGGATGAACCTGATGTCATTCTTTTCAGCGGCGATGCATATATCGATCATCCTTCTTTCGGTCCGGCCGTGATAGCCCGGGTTATGGAAGATGAGGGCTTCAGGGTGGCAATCGTCCCCCAGCCCAACTGGAGAGACGATCTTCGCGACTTCAAAAAATTCGGCAAACCAGGATATTTTTTCGGTGTTACCGCAGGCAATATGGATTCAATGGTGAATCATTATACTGCCGCAAAACGACTTCGCTCCGACGACGCATACTCCCCCGGCGGCAAAGCAGGATTCCGACCCGATTACCCTACAATAGTATATACCCGTATATTAAAGCAGCTTTATCCCGATGTGCCCGTAGTGGCAGGAGGTATTGAAGCTTCAATGAGAAGACTGACGCATTACGATTACTGGAAAGACAGACTTGAACCTTCAATCCTGACTACCTCAGGAGCTGACCTTCTTATTTACGGAATGGGAGAACAGCCTTTGAGGGAACTGATACGCCTTCTTCAGAAGGGGATCCCTTTTAAATCGCTCAGAACTCTTCCGCAGACGGCTTTTTTTGCACCCGGGGATCAGCCTCTTCCCCGGGTAAAAGCATGGCACGACATTGAACTTCATTCATACGAGCAATGTTGCACCAGCAAAAAAGCATTCTCCGATAATTTTGTCCACTTTGAAAAAGAATCCAACAGGATTCGTTCAGCAGCCAGACTGACAGAACCTTCAGGAAACGGAAAGGTAATCGTAAATCCTCCGTTTCCTCCGATGACTGAAGCCGAATTTGACAGGTCATTCGATCTTCCCTACAAATATATGCCTCACCCCAGGTACCTGAAGAAGGACCCCGTTCCGGCTTATGAGATGATAAAATTCTCAGTCAATCTGCACAGGGGTTGCTTCGGGGGCTGCAGCTTCTGTGCCATCGCCGCCCATCAGGGTAAACAGGTGGTTAGCCGGTCAAAGAGGTCTGTCATGCAGGAAATCTCAAAGATCATACAGCATCCCGAATTCAGAGGTGTCATCACCGACCTCGGAGGACCATCGGCTAATATGTACAGGATGTCAGGTCAGGATAAGGAAATGTGCCTTAAATGTTCAAGACCATCATGTATCTGGCCCTCAGTATGCAGGAATCTGGATACAGATCACGGAGCCTTGTTGTCATTGTACAAAACTGTAAGGAACATACCCGGGATCAAAAAAGCATTTGTGGGAAGCGGGGTCCGATATGATCTTTTTCTCCCCGAATCGAATCCTGCAGCAGGAAGAACGGAAAAGGAATATTTTGAAGAACTTGTGAAACATCATGTTTCGGGCAGACTGAAAGTTGCTCCCGAACATACCGATGCACAGGTTCTGAAATTAATGCGAAAAGTGTCTTTCGACTTGTTCCGAAAACTTAAAGTACGCTTTGACGAAATAATCAAGAGGGAGAACCTTAACTATGGGATCGTCCCTTATTTCATTTCATCACATCCCGGATCGGATGAGGAAGGCATGAAAAGACTGGCGGATGAAGTCAGGTCGCTTGGTGTAAAACCTGAACAGGTACAGGATTTTACCCCGACCCCGATGACACTTTCGACGGTGATCTACTATACAGGCTTTGACCCTTATACAGGCCGAAAAGTTTATGTAGCCAGAGATCCGGGTGAGAAAAAACGCCAGAAAGAATATTTTTTCTGGTACAGGCAGAAAACAAACCGCTTCAGGAGGAAATGATTTAATTTTATCACTGTATCATAATACCAATAACAATGAAAATCCCAACCTTGCAACTTCTTTTACCGGTACTGTTTGGAGCTGCCGTTCTTTTTTCATCCTGCTCGGGCGACAAACCCGATGTTGCAGTTCTGGCAACTATAACCACACCTTCCAGGGGAGGTAATACTTTGATAACAAATCTGAACGACGGACAGATACCCGACAGTGTGGCTCCGGGAATCCGCCGGAGGTTCTCAGGAACTTCAGGACAGGGCAGATATACTCAGAGGGCAGTAGTCCAGAGATACGAATGCACCTGGAGCACCCCCGTGACTATTGATGAAACTGCCGTCTTCTGGTACGATCACGACAGCCTGGGGAAGCTGCCTCAGGCCTACAGATTCAGTTACTGGAACGGAACAGAATATGTTCCTGTCGGAAACGCTGAAGGACTCGGATTGCTGAATGATCAGTTTAATACCACCACCTTCAGTGAGGTAACAACCACTGCCTTGTTGCTGGAGATTGATTCTGTTCAGCGCTTCCTTTCCCCGCTCCTCGAATGGAAGGTATACAAAACAAAAGGATCTCCTCCTGTAGCTCCTGTTATTGATGCCGGCGCCGACCGCAGTGTAATTACAGGTGGAAAAACATGGCTCACCGGGGTCATTAAATCGGCCGGCAGGCTTGAAGGAACATCATGGAGCGCATCAGGACCAGGCCCCGTGGAATTCGAAGATACCTCTTCCCCTGCAACAACAGCCTCCTTTTCTATACCTGGCGAATACCATGTTGTTCTTACGTCTAGGACTGGCAGAGCAGCTTCATCTGACTCAGTATTAGTCAAGGTATGCCCTCCTCCAGAACCTGAGCGCCTCGAAGTTGTATATACCACAAGATATTCTGTCGACAGCCCCCTGTGGAATGATCGTGTGAAAGTACTTATTACCAACTGGATACCTCATTGTATAAGGCAGATAGAGAGAACAGACCTTAAAACAGGACAGGGCGGTCTCGATAACTTCATAGAAGCTGCCAAAGCACTTCGCGGAGAACCTCACGGAAGACATCTGGGATATGTATTCTCAAATGCCTGGGTCCATCAGACTATCGAATCGATGTGCATAGCCCTGATGGTCGATCCCCGCGGCGACAGGCAAATAATTGCCGCCCAGGAAATGATGAAGAAAACACTCGAGAAATGGATACCTGTTGTCCTTGCAGCCCAGGAACCCGACGGCTATCTTCATACCGCCTACACACTCCGCGACACAACAAGATGGAAGGAGAAATGGGCTCCTGAAACCCGTGGAAATCACGAGGGATATGTTGCAGGTTATTTCATCGAGTCGGCAATAAACCATTATACACTTACCAATGGCAGCGACAGAAGACTCTATGATGCAGCAAAGAAACTGGCCGACTGCTGGGTCGCAAATATTGGTCCCGGGAAAAAAAAATGGTATGACGGACATCAGGAGATGGAACAGGCACTCGTGAGATTCGGCCGTTTTGTCAACGATATGGAAGGTAACGGAAAAGGCGACAGCTACATTTCACTGGCAAAATTCCTTCTCGATAACAGGGGAGGAGGTAGCGAATACGACCAGAGCCATGTTCCGGTGCAACAGCAATATGAGGCAGTTGGTCATGCCGTCCGCGCCGTTTACAGCTATTCGGCAATGGCAGACGTGGCAGCCGAAACGGGCGATACCGACTATCACAGCGCAGTTATGTCGCTGTGGGACAACATTGTGAACAAAAAATATTATGTTACAGGAGGGATCGGAAGCGGAGAGACATCTGAAGGATTTGGTGATGACTACTCACTGAGGAATAACGCATATTGTGAATCATGTTCAAGCTGCGGACTGATCTTCTTTCAGTATAAAATGAACCTTGCCTATCACGATGCAAAATACGCCGACCTTTATGAGGAGACAATGTACAACGCTCTGCTGGGTTCCATTGACCTTAAGGGCGATAATTTCTTTTACGATAACCCTCTTTCTTCATCCACAATGAGATACGACTGGCATGTATGTCCCTGCTGCGTCGGAAACATTCCACGGACACTTTTAATGATACCCACATGGACTTATGTGAAAAGCAACGACGGAATATTTGTGAACCTGTATATCGGAAGTACGGTAATGGTCGACAGAGTTGCCGGAACCAATGTGGAGATGATACAGAAAACAGATTATCCGTGGAGCGGTAAGGTGGATATAACTGTCAATCCTGAACAGAATGCAGAATTTACGGTCCGTCTGCGGGTTCCCGACAGGACAACAAGTGAACTGTATAAGCCTGTTCCCCACGTTAATTCGCTCATTTCTCTTGCCGTGAACGGTGATCCTGTACCTGTAAATGTGCTGAAAGGTTATGCCGTCATAAAAAGAAACTGGAAGAGGGGAGACCTTATCAGCCTTGAAATGCCGATGGAAGTTCAGGTCATTACAGCCGATGAAAGGATCGAAGCCGACAGGGGACGTGTGGCGCTGAGGTATGGTCCGGTGATCTATAATGTTGAGAAAGCTGATCAGCCGGAGATAGACAAACCTTTGGGTAATGGACCCCTTAAAGCGGTATGGAAACCCGGATTACTGAAGGGAGTAATGGCGATCGAAGGCAGCTGGGCCGACGGTACACCGCTGACAGCCATTCCCAACTATGTACGGCTTAACAGGACCGTCGACAGGGCCGAAGGAGACAGGTCTCAAACATCGGTTGTCTGGATCAGGAAATAAGATACTAAAGATTGTATAACCACGAAATGTGCTGAGTGTTATAAAGTCTCGCGATTTCTGTCGGGACGATTGTCTCCCGATAGATCGGGACAGTAGTCATTCAGCTGTCATACTCCTTAATGATGTTTCTCACATCGTCGGGAGCAACACGACCGTAGGTTTTGTCACCTATCATCACCACGGGCGCAAGTCCGCATGCACCAACACACCTCAGGCTTGACAGTGAGAACTTGCCGTCGGGGGTAGTCTGTCCAACCTGCAATCCCAGTTCTTTTTTGAATTCGTCAAGAACTTTCTCGGCCCCTCTTACGTAGCACGCTGTACCCATACAGATGCTGATGGGGTGCTTACCCCTGGGTGTCATGGTGAAAAACGAATAGAATGTTACGACACCGTAGATCTTTGCTACCGGAACGGTGAGCTCGTCGGAGATAACTTCCTGAACTTCTGCCGGAAGGTACCCGAAGTGTTCCTGGCACTTGTGCAGTACGTTGATAAGTTCCTGAGGATCATTGTTGAAAGATGAACATATCTCCTTTATCTTGTTTACATCTTCTTGTCTGAGTTCTATTTTGATGCTTGACATAGCGATATATTTTATTTTTTCCGAAAAGTCAGTTACTGTTTGACAACGATCTTTTTCTTCTTGTCAAAATAGTGTGTGTGAAGAAGATGATGAGCTTTTTCACTGTTAGGTTTGCCCAGGAACTCTTCATAGAGTTTTATTATGAAAGGATTCTCGTGGGATTTTCTCAGCGGTTTCCGGCTGTCCTCCCTGTAGATGGCTGCAGCACGTGCCTTGATGATCTCCGAATTTCCGTGATGCAGCGGTTGTCCGCCACCACCGATACATCCTCCCGGGCAGGCCATAACTTCTATGGCATGGAATTTCGATTTCCCTGATCTTACATCGTCGAGTAGCTTCCTTGCATTTCCAAGCCCGTGAGCTATTCCTATGTTTATGGGCAGACCGTCAAAATCGATCGTTGCCGAGCGGACACCTTCAAGACCCCTTAGTTCTTCAAAATCGAGTCTTGCGAGTTTTTTACCTGTATGTACCTCGTAGGCCGTTCTTACTGCAGCTTCAATCACACCACCCGTGGTTCCGAATATCACTCCGGCGCCTGTCGATTCTCCCAGAGGAGCGTCAAAATCACTGTCTTCGAGATTGTTGAAATCGAGGTTGGCCTGTTTGATAAATGCACCCAGTTCCCTTGTCGAGATTGAAAAATCGACATCCGGGTTGCCGTCAACAGAGAACTCGTCTCTCTGGCATTCGTATTTCTTTGCCAGACAAGGCATTATAGATATTACCACCAGATCTTTCCTGTCGACATTTATTTTTTCGGCAAAATATGATTTGGCGATGGCGCCAAACATCTGCTGTGGTGATTTTGCCGATGAAGGAACATCTTTAAGGTCGGGGAAATACTCTTCGAAAAAGTTGACCCAGCCCGGACAGCAGGAAGTAAGGATAGGCAGTCTGGCGCTCTTGTCACCATTAAGATGCCGTGTCAGCCTGTCGAGCAGTTCTGTTCCCTCTTCCATAATGGTAAGGTCGGCTGCGAAATCGGTGTCGAAAACATAATCAAAACCCAGTGTTCTCAAAGCCGTTACCATTTTACCAGTTACAAGGGTGCCTGGTTCCATTCCGAACATCTCTCCCAGGGCTGCTCTCACTGCAGGGGCAGTCTGTACTATCACAGTTTTGGTAGGATCGGCAAGAGCCCTGAGCACCTCGGGTGTATGATCCACCTCTGTCAGCGCTCCTGTCGGGCACACTGCAACACATTGTCCGCAATAGGTGCATGTGGAATGCTCGAGGTTCTGTTCAAAGGCGGGAGCCACTGTGGCCATGAATCCCCTGTTAACGGCAGAAAGAGCACCGACGGTCTGAACCTCGTTGCACATCATCTCACAACGGCGGCACATTATGCATTTGTCCTGGTCTCTGATAATGGAAGGAGAAGTGTCTTTTTTGTATGTCGACATGGCAGCTATCTCCTGTCCGGGTATCTCCCTGATGCCAAGACGGTGTGCCATGGTCTGAAGCTCGCAGTTGCCTGACTTGGGACAAATAAGACAGTCTTTAGGGTGATCCGACAGAATGAACTCCATCACCGTGCGTCGTGCATTCAGAACACGTGTTGTGTGAGTTCTCACTACCATACCCTCTTCACAGTTAGTTGCGCATGAAGGAGCGAGATTTCTCCTGCCTTCAACTTCAACTACACAGATACGGCAGCCGGCAGGTTTATTTTCTATACACAGATCCTTAAGCTCCATGTAGCATAATACAGGTATATCTATACCGAGCTGTTTTGCAGCTTTGTTTATCGTTGTGCCCCTGGGCACTTCAACTTTTTTGTTATCTATTGTAAGAGTGATAGTCTCCATTTCCCGTGCTTCTTGAAATTATTGAATTATGATCGCGTCGAATTTGCACTTTTCCATGCAGGCGCCGCACTTGATACATATCGAAGGATTGATGACATGTGGTTCCTTCCTTTCCCCCGTTATTGCTCCCACAGGGCATACTCTGGCACAGGCTGTACAACCCACACAGTTAGCTTCGATGATGAAGTATTCCATTAAGTCCTTGCACTGGCCTGCCGGGCACTTCTTTATTGTAACGTGTGCCTCGTACTCTTCCCTGAAGTTACTGAGAGTCGAAAGCACAGGATTGGGCGAACTCTGACCCAGACCGCACAGGGATGTGTCCTTGATAACATGGCACATGTTCTTTAGCCTGTCAAGGTCTGCCAGCGTTCCCTTTCCTTTGGTTATATGGTCGAGAAGCTCATGCAGACGTTTGTTTCCGATCCTGCAGGGAGCACATTTGCCGCATGACTCTTCCACGGTGAATTCGAGGAAAAATTTGGCCACTGACACCATGCAGTCATCTTCATCCATAACTATCAGACCTCCTGATCCCATCATGGACCCTGCAGCGGTGAGATTATCAAAATCAATGGGAGTGTCGAGATGTTTTTCGGTAAGACATCCTCCCGAAGGACCTCCTGTCTGGGCTGCCTTGAATTTTTTGCCTTTCCGTATCCCGCCTCCGATCTCGAAGATAACCTCGCGGAGCGTGGTCCCCATCGGCACCTCTATCAGACCTACATTGTTAATTTTTCCGGCGAGGGCAAACACCTTCGTTCCCTTCGATCTTTCGGTTCCGATGGAAGCGAACCATTCCGAACCTTTTAGGATTATCGGTGATATACAGGCAAATGTCTCGACGTTGTTCACGTTGGTGGGTTTTCCCATGAAACCTGATTCGGCAGGGAAGGGAGGTTTGACCGTAGGTTCACCTCTCAGACCTTCCATTGAGTGGATGAGAGCTGTTTCTTCACCACACACGAAAGCTCCTGCTCCATAACGGATATCGATATCAAAATTAAAACTGGTACCCATGATGTTCTCACCCAGCAGACCGTATTCCCTGGCCTGATTTATGGCGGTCTTCAGACGTGATACCGCAAGCGGGTATTCAGCCCTTATGTATATGAGACCTTTGCCTGCCCCTATACTGTATCCGCATATCGCCATCGCCTCAAGTACGGAGTGTGGATCGCCTTCAAGTACAGACCTGTCCATAAAGGCACCCGGGTCGCCCTCGTCGGCGTTGCAGACCACATATTTAAGGTCAGCTTTGTTCCTTGCTGCTATCTCCCATTTCAGACCGGTGGGAAATCCTCCACCCCCCCTGCCTCTGAGTCCTGAATCCTTGATGGTCTTTATGACACCTTCGGGCTTCATTTCTGTAAGAGCTTTTACAAGAGCCTCATAGGCATGATGTGCAATGGCATCTTCTATGTTTTCAGGGTCGATAATTCCACAGTTGCGAAGTACTATCCTGAGCTGTTTCTTCTGTAAGGCAAATTCAGTTTCTGAAGTCAGCTTTTTCCCACTCACGGGATCGGTGTAAAGAAGTCTTTCAACTATCCTTCCTTTCATTATATGCTCTGTCACTATCTCCCTGGCATCGCCTGCTTTAACACCGGTATAAATTATATCACCAGGCATTATTTTTACAACAGGTCCCAGGCTGCAAAGTCCGAAACAACCTGTCTTCACTACGGTGACATCGTTTTCGAGAGCATTGGCTTCAATTTCCAGCTTCAGGCTGTCGGGAATTTCTTCACCGCGGCTTTCTG
>JAFGXX010000028.1 GCA_016936435.1 Bacteroidales bacterium | reverse complement strand
TTCCTCTACAGTCTGGGTATTATCAGGTCGTCCTGAAGAGGTTCTATACTTCGTCCGAGAATACCGCTGCCGGGAGCTCTCTCAGGTTGTAGCGTGAAGCCATCACCTCTCCGTAGGCACCTGCCGATCGTATTGCAACTATGTCGCCGCGTTTTGTTTCCGGCAGTTCAATGAATTTGGCAAAAGTGTCTGACGATTCACAAATAGGTCCGACGACATCATACCTGTAAAGATCTCCCCTGGATGTAAGGTTTTCAATTTTATGGTGGGCCTGGTACAGTGCGGGCCTTATAAGGTCGGTCATCCCTGCATCTATTATTGCAAAGAGAGTGTTACTGCCGTTCTTGACATAGAGAACCTTTGATATAAGAGAGCCACACTGGCCTGTCACAGCCCTGCCCGGTTCCATGTGAAGTTCCTGTCCTGCTTTAAGGTCGAGAAATTCATGAAGCAGGTTTATATATTCACTGAACATCGGATAGGTCTCAGGATTTTCATAGTCGATACCCAGTCCGCCGCCAACATTTATGATTTTCAATTCCCTGCCGCGGGAACTGAACCATTCATTCAATTCGTTGATATGTGTACAAAGGCTCTGGAAGACTGAAAGTTTTGTTATCTGTGAGCCTATGTGAAAATGCATCCCTATCAGTTCAGTATTTTTAAGCTCCGTCAGTCTGTTCATTACATTGTCGAGTTCCCAGGTGTGGATCCCGAATTTGCTTTCTTCAATTCCTGTTGTAATGTATTTATGTGTGTGAGCTTCAACGAGCGGATTTATCCTGAGTGCGATCCGGGCAATTGTGCCAAGAGATTGTGCCAGGTCATCAATAACTTCAATTTCGGGTATCGATTCGCAGTTGAAACAGAATATCCCGGCTTTGAGCGCATTACTGATCTCAAGGTCTGATTTGCCAACTCCTGCAAATACTATCCGGGAGGGATCAAACCCTGCTTTTAATGCTGCATCAATCTCGTTCCAGCTTACACAGTCGGCTCCGAAACCGTATGAGGAGATTATCTGAAGTATCCTTGGATTAGCATTTGATTTAACGGCGTAATGGACTATGTATCCATGTTTTTCTGACTCTTTTCTGAGTGTTGAAAGCGTGTTGTTAAGTACTTCGAGATCATAATAGTAAAATGGTGTCCTCAGATCCCTGAATTTTTTGATTTTATCTTTATTTATCATTGTCTGGTTTAAAAAATATTTTTACTGAGAAGTCTCAGCGCATTTGTTTTATCTTGTGAATCAATAAGAAGAGAAAGGCTGTGCTGGCTTCCTCCGTAGGATATCATTTTGAGAGGGATGGTGTCGAGGGCCTGAAATATTTCGGGCGCAGAACCTGTCCTTTCTGTCCTGAAGTCGCCAACGATACATATGATAGTCTGGTCTTTTTCAACTTCCACGCTTCCCAGTTCCCTGAGATCTTTTTCGATTTCGTCGATGTACTGAGGATTATCTATTGTAAGCGATACTCCAACTTCTGAAGTTGTCACCATGTCGATGGGTGTCTTGTAGGCTTCGAAGATCTCGAACACCTTTCTCAGAAAGCCGTAAGCCATCAGCATCCGTGCTGATTTGATCCTGAATACTGAAATCCCGTCTTTGGCTGCTACCGCCTTGTAATCGAGGAGCGGGCTGTCGGATGTTATCAGTGTCCCTTCATCTTCAGGTTCCATAGTGTTTTTTAGTCTTACCGGAATGTCCTTCTCTCTTGCAGGGTTAACGCTTGAAGGATGTAGTATTTTAGCCCCGAAGTAAGCCAGTTCGGCTGCTTCGTCGAATGAAAGTTCACGGATGACTTTTGTATCCTCCACATACCGCGGGTCGTTATTGTGAAATCCGCTTATGTCTGTCCATATCTGTATTTCCTTTACTTTAAGGGCTGCGCCTATGATCGAAGCCGAATAATCGCTGCCTCCTCTCTTGAGGTTGTCAATCTCTCCATAAACATTTCTGCATATAAAACCCTGGGTGATTTTGATAGAGTCGGCATTGTGCTTCCTGAGTTCCCGGGTGAGATTCTCCTGTATGTAAAAATAATCAGGTTCCCCGTCCTTGTCTATACGCATGTAATTCAGTGCCGGAAGAAGTGCTGCTTTGATTTTCTTTTCTCTCAGAAGATGATATAACAGGGATGTCGAAATCAGTTCTCCCTGTGCCACTATTGCCTTTTCCTGCAGTTTTGTAAATACCCTTAGGGTGAAATTGTTTATATAATCGAAATGTGAGTTTATAAGCTCATGACCTGTATGCCTGTATTCTTCAGTTTCATATAACTCATCGACAACTTTATGGTATTTATCCCTGAGGGCTTCAATTTTCAGAGATGCTTCATTGCCATTGTCGTTATACAGGAGGTCGGTAATTTCTACCAGGCTGTTGGTGGTTCCCGACATGGCCGACAGGACTACGATCTTTTTACCTTCTCCGGTTATAAGAGGAATCAGGGCTTTCATCCTTTCGGGACTCCCGACGGATGTCCCGCCGAATTTCATGATCTTTTCTATCTTCATTTTCACAGATATGTTAAAAAAAAACCTGCTTGTCCGGCAGGTCTGTCATTCTGATTTATCGATCGCTCATAAATGAGGATGGGACAGACCTTCTGACAGGCTGCTTCTTAACCCCCTTTTTATTTATGATCTGACGATACATTTTTTTAATCAGGGAGCAAAAATATACTTTTAAATAATACATCCTATTCGGATTTTATTTTTTTTGCTATTTTTGCACCGCTGTAAATTAATATTACAGCCGGTTCTTTAAAATTGTGTTAATTGTGTTGGAATAACAGCGCAGAGCTCAGTGCTCGGTGCTCAGTGCAGCATATTCTGTCTTGCCCTGAGCTCTCTGCCCTCAGCCCTGCTATGCCCGTCGAAGTCTCGACGAAGGCGGGAGCTCTGAACCATCTTGCCCAGATGGCGAAATTGGTAGACGCGCTAGTTTCAGGGACTAGTGTCAGTAATGATGTGCAGGTTCGAGTCCTGTTCTGGGCACCAATAACAGCGCAGAGC
>JAFGXX010000190.1 GCA_016936435.1 Bacteroidales bacterium | reverse complement strand
TCCATGAACCTTCTGTTATGCTGATATTGCAGACGGGTAAAGACGAATTCACTCTGCCAGAAGTCCAGGTTAACAGTAAAATCCCATTCATGTTTGTGATTGTCGTAAGGCAGCTCTGAGTAGCCAATCCGTCCTCCGACCCAGAAACGGGCGCTTAGTTTGTTCTGCACTGAAGTATAGAATCCCTTGCTTTTTACCGTCGCCGTATCGTTGATCCTGTGACTGTAAAGGAATTCTGTCTTCCAGTCGAAGGTCTTGTATTTTTCCCTGCCGGCAGGCACCCACTTATATGTTAGTCCGGCACTTCCCACATAGGAATTGTTTGCTCCTTCAGAAGGATTTCTGCCTGCAACACCACTAAGCCTAATTTCAAAATAGCTGTTAGTGGTGATGTCATAGTAATTTTTGAACTGACCGGTATATAAAAATCCTCTGTCGGCAAAACTGAAATCCTCGCCCGTGTCGGTTCCGTCCATAACGGAAAGGTCGAGCGATGTTGCATCGGCAAATAGCAGGCGCGGAAGCATAAATGATGCTGCAGCACCGGTCCCTCCCAGACCCTTGTTGCTGAACAGATTGACGAGAGCCCGTGGTCTGTCAAACTGAGGCAGGGCATGGTCGTGGTAACGGTTCAGAGGACCGAATTCGGTGTAGAAGATACCAATCTTGAGGTTCATATTCAATGGAAGGTTGAGCCATTCCATATATGCTTCTTCTATACTGATAGATTCTTTTGAGATAGAAATGAAGCTTTTTCCCCGTGTGAATGGATCCAGGGGAGCTTCGAGTGCAAGTTCCACTTCCCTGAGAAAGAAGTTGTCGTTGCCATAGGATACCGGGCCGGGTTCGGTTATGAATTCATTATTTGAGGAGCTTACAGCTCCAAAAAAATCACCTCCGAGGCTTATGTTTGGATTCAGACCCTGCTGCTGCCTGACTCCGCTGGAGAATTTTTTTGAAAGAGTGGTCTCTTTTTCTTTTTCTTTCATCGTCAGTTGCTCGGCCTCATCAAGAAGTTTCTGAAGAGCGTTTTCTTCTTCAACAGCTGCCTTTTCTAAAATAATGGAGCGGATTAGTGAATCAACCCTTTTCTGCAGGATTGCATTTTCCTCATCAATACGGAGCAGTTCATGCTTTAGTATGTTAAGGGAATCTTTCTCAGGTTCTTTTTTTTGCGCTGTGATTAACTGTAGCGGAAGGAACAGTATCAGTAAGTTTAGAATGAATATTTTACGCTTCATGAATAACTCTTAATAATTGTCAGGTTAAAAATTACTTTATGCAGAATTTCTGCGGGGGCTGAATTCTTAAGGGACTAATAAGAGCTTGAAGGCGGGGCGTGATAATTTAGAAGGTAAAAGAGATATCTCTTTTTCGGGTGACAATAGTTTGCTGAGATGAATTCCCGGGTAACCCTGAGGCTGATTATCAGATAGATAAAAAACAGAAATATCCAGAAAAATGTATTGAACATCTGGTCGAGAAGTAAGAACTCTGATGTGCTGTGATTATGTTCCTGCCAGGGATTTCCGACATTACCCTGTTTCACCGGGTGAGCATGTTTCACAACAATACCCGAAGACAGTTTGTGAAAATGCTGATTTACAGTTGTGTTAGTTAAAAAGGCAAGTGTTATAACGAGTAGGACCGGTATTATTAAACGTGCTATCTTTCTTGCCTGCAACACTTTGAATAGATCATTGAATAAGCACACAAATATAAAACTTATTTGCTTCGGAAAGCAAATGACAAAAAGAAGCTGTCACAAAAATTGTTAAATTTTCAATTCCATCCTGACCCTGATTTACAAAATACTTTATGATGTTATGTGGTTCAGTAGTTTAAGAGTTTCCACAACAGCATCAGGGTTTATGGGATGCATCCGGCACCGGCCGGGATTTTGTGACAGCTTTCTTCTTGTAAATATTGTACTATTTCTTAAGTACCTTTTTAAGGACGGTGTCTTTGTCAAGTTTCTTCGTGCAGAAGAACCAGTCGTAGCAGGTCATTTCCTCCTTGCTTTCCATACGCTGTTTGGCTACTCCGCATGATCCTGCTGTAGGAACAATGACATCGTCGCCCGGCTGCCAGTCGGCAGGAAGAGCAACTGAAAACTCGTCTGCTGTCTGAAGTCCGATAAGGGCTCTGTATATTTCTTCGAAGTTACGTCCGAGGCTCAGGGGATAATAGAGTATGGTACGGATTATTCCCTTGGGATCGATAAAGAAGACTGCTCTAACAGCTTTTGTGGAGCTTTCTCCTGGTTGCATCATTCCGTAGAGGTTTGCGACTTCCATGGTTATGTCTTCGATCAGCGGGAAATTGACTTCGACGTTCTTCATGCCCTTATATTCGATCTTTTCCTTGATGGTACGGAGCCATGCGATATGGCTGTAAAGGCCATCAACTGAAAGGCCTACCAGTTTACAGTTTGCCTCGTTGAACCTTTTTTCCATTGTGGCAAATGTCATGAACTCTGAGGTGCAGACGGGTGTAAAATCGGCCGGGTGGCTGAAAAGGATCACCCAGTTTCCTTTGTAGTCGGCGGGGAAATTGATTTCACCCTGTGTTGTTACAGCCTTGAATTCAGGTGCTTTTTCGCCGATACGCGGCATAGAATAAGTTTTTTCTTCCATAATATTTATAATTTAAGTTAATAATGAGCTGGAATAAATGATTGAGGTTTTCACTTTCTGCGTGCAAGCATCAGATCCATGTCTTCCTTGAGTGACACAAGATCTTCCTCGTGTTCCACTTCATCGGCCAGGATCTGAAGTATTATATCGTAGGTAACAGGATCACCTTCCCTGGTAATGTCGAGAAGGGAACTGTAGGTTCTGATGGCGCACTGCTCACCCTTGATGTTCTGGTTGAGGATCTCTTCGACGTAAGGATCGCTGGGCACATCGTAGCCGCAGTTGGTTATTTTAAGCCAGTCTTCCGGTGTAAGAACGGGAGTCCCGCCGAGCTGGACGATCCTTGTTACAAGGAGGTTGGCATGTGTGAGTTCCTCGGTTGCATGGAGGTCGAGTTCTGAGATCACCGCATCTTTCATAGGGCCTTTAACGACCTTTGCACCTATCCAGTACTGGTAATATGCGAGCCATTCATCGGCCAGGGCTTTGTTTAACAGGTTGATTAGTTCATCAACGTTCATTTTTACGATCGATCTTCCAATTTCTGCCATTGTCTTTTGATTTTTTGGTTATGATTTATATTTTCTGAATAAAGATTTAACAAATTATTTTTTTCCTTTACCGGCTTCGAATTTAATGCCAATACCCTTTGCAACCCTTATGGCGAGCTCTTTATCGGCTTTAAAGAAGTGGTTAAGCTGGCGGTTGATTATTTCTTTCTTTTTCGGACCTGAGATTCCTTTCATGCTGCATACAAAATTATTAATTGTATTTGTACGTTGTTCTTCAGTCATAACCTTTCTGAAAAGCTCACCCGGTTGGGAATAATGATCATCATCTTTTTCATTTCGGTCCCAAGTGGCAGCAATGTCTGAGTCCAGTTTAAGAGGAGTTTCCTTGTACGAAGGATCAGGGGCGATGCTGTCGAAGCTGTTTGGGAAATAATTCTGTCCTGATCCTCCGTTCCCGTCAAGGCTCATCATGCCATCTCTCTGATGATTGTATACTGGTACAGCAGGTTTGTTAACAGGAAGCTGCTCATAATTAGCTCCGAGCCTGTACCTGTGTGCATCAGGATAAGCCAGGATTCTTCCCTGCAGGAGTTTGTCGGGGGAAAGGCCAATACCGTCGATAGTATGAGAAGGGGCAAAAGCTGCCTGTTCTACATCGGCATGGTAATTTGCGGGTATTTCATTTAGTTCCATAACGCCTGCTTCAATAAGCGGGAAGTCCTTATGAGGCCACACTTTGGTAATGTCGAACGGATTCCATTTGAATTCCTTTGCCTGGGCCTCAGTCATCACCTGTATTTTGAGAGTCCACTTCGGAAACTCTTTCCTGTCGATGGCATCAACAAGATCCCTTTGGGCATAATCGGGGTCTTTCCCTTTTAATTCATCGGCCTGTGGACCTGTAAGGGTTTTTATCCCCTGTTGGGTTTTAAAATGGAATTTCACCCATACTCTCTGGTTTCTTTTATTTATCATGGAGAATGTATGGCTTCCGTACCCGTTCATATACCTGTAGCCGTCGGGAGTACCTCTGTCGCTGAAGAGTACCATTACCTGGTGCAGGCTTTCAGGGTTCAGGCTCCAGAAATCCCACATCATAGCCGGGCTTTTAAGATTTGTTCTCGGGTCACGTTTCTGGGTGTGAACAAAATCGGGGAATTTCTTTGCATCCTTGATGAAAAAAACCGGGGTATTGTTCCCTACGAGATCCCAGTTACCATCTTCTGTATAGAATTTAACTGCGAAACCTCTTGGATCTCTTTCGGTATCGGCACTTCCTTTTTCGCCCCCCACTGTTGAGAAACGGACAAATACGCGGCAGCTGTTGCCGGTTTTGCTGAAGAGTTTAGCTCTTGTATATTTGCTTATATCCTTTGTTACCCTGAATGTTCCGTATGCTCCGGCACCTTTAGCATGTACGACCCTCTCGGGGATACGTTCCCTGTTAAAGTGGGCCAGTTTTTCATGCAGATAGAAATCCTGCAGCAGTACCGGACCCCTTGGACCGACAGTCATGCTGTCTTCGTTTTCGAAGTACGGTCTGCCCGAAGCTGTGGTTAATTTTTTATTTTTCATTTGCTGGGTGGTTTAATACTGGTTAAATGGCGGTTTTTATAATGTCTTATTATCAGTCGGGTTTTGAAAAATGTCCCTGTAATTCCTGCAATTATCAGGAGGGAGAATAGAAATATTTTATCAGTGATCATTGATGAGGCAAGAATGATCGTTATCCACATAATTAAAATGGCTGCGGTAAGTGTAAAAGGATTGTAGGAGCCCTTTTTATCCCTTAAATATTTCTGGACAAACCTGTTGCCGGTAACTTTGCAGTAAAGTGTTGGTGAGCTGCGGACATAGAGGCCTGTAGAGAGGATGAAGAACGGTGTTGACGGCAGCAGGGGGATGAAGATTCCTGCTATTCCAAGGCATAGTGATAGTGTTCCGGAAAATATGTAAAGAGGTTTTGTCATTTAGTTTCCCAGGCTTGTTTATTAGTAAATTTCCCCATGATCTGGAGTTTAAATTCTTTTATTTCGAAATTCGGGATTTTCTTTTTTTTGAAATAAGTAGTTAAAAGTTTGTTCAGGTCGTCATCGAAATAATCTTCAATTCTGTCGGAGTCATGTGCATAAAGGTGATGGTGTTTTTCTTTTACGGCGTCATAACGGACGGTATCGGAATCGGTTTTCACCCTGTTGATTATTCCTTTTTTTTCGAAAGCATCGAGGATTTTATAAACTGTTCCTATTGGAACATGGGGGAAGCTTAATTTGATATAATTTACTATATCTTCTGCAGAAGGGTGGAATTCGAGGTTCAGGATCACCTCCAGCACTGCGATTCGTTGTGGGGTGATTCTAAGGTCGTTACGAGCCAGTATTTCTATCAGTTTATTATCGGGCATAATATAAGGAGAATACGTTAAAAAATGAGTCGTTTACAATTTGAAGCACAGATCAAATATATGGAAATGGTTTGAGAAATCCAATATTAAGTTAGAATAATTATCAGAAGAGAATGATAATTATAGGATTATAAGTCTTACAGGAGAAATAGTATCAGATAAGAATATATATTAAAAGATAAATAATATCAGAAGATATTAAAAATCAGATGATAACTACTATTAGAAGATTATAAATATTAAAAGAGAGTCATTCTCTGATGAGAATCAGTCTAAATTAAGACGAAGCCCTGCCTCTATTAAAGACCTGTAGATTACAGCCCTCTACGACTCCTTAAGCTTCTGAAAATACATCGCAAACGACCTGTACAGGAAATGTGTCCACTTTCCAAAGGGAACAATGATAAGAGCCCACTGTACCAGAATTATCATGTGTACAAGATATAACCATATATTGCTCTCCAAAATCCCTATATCAATAAATAACCTGACTGCAAAAGCTGAAATACCCATCAGAAACAACCATATCACAAACATCCAGTCCGATGGCTGAGAATACTTGCTTATTTCCTTCGTCTTCTTTATCCGGTCATATACAAAATCTATCGTGATGGCAAAGATTACAATACTGACAACATACCCAAGCACTATGACGAAAATACTTTCACTCGAAAACCAGTTGAGAAAAACAGTGGTAAATAACAAACCGAGATAACCGATAACAAGAATGAAATGTTCAAACCACCTGAAACGGTTATCATCACAATCCAAAGCCCTCTTCTGCGTGAACATGTGAACAATAAGATCCCACAAACCAGTCGCATATTTCCTCAATGGGACCTTTATCCCGGGCTTCAGGATAATAAGCCACCACATCCTTATAATATTGGGAAGAAGAATGATAGCAAAAACACTCGCTATGGCTATCATCTCGAAAAGATGACCCGTGTGCATGATGCTCTCGAGATCAAATTTCTTTGCCATGGCAAATCCGATGACAGCGGCTGCAAGAAGGACCATTGCCGTTATTGTAGCCGGCAGAGACCGGTAGAGAAGCCCCGACAACCTCGTCCAGTCATAGGCCGAAGTAAGCCATCTCCTTAACGACATCATAAGTTCTGCCGGATTGGCTTCCTGGGGGCAATAAGTGCTGCACTGTCCGCAGTAATAACATAACCAGGGCTTCAATGAAGATTTGATATCCTCTTCCATACCCAGTACACTGAATCGGAGCATCTCCCTGGGAAAAGAATCCTCCTCGGTCGACAGTGAACAAACGGCAGTGCATGTTCCGCAATTATAACATGCATTAAAATCAAATGCCCCGAATTTTGACAGCTTCTTTCCGAAATCAGTATTTATTGCAGCCATTATTTTTTTAGTTTGTAGGAATAATATTCATCCATATCATCAATGGATCCGGTTTCCACCAGTCCGTATTTTATGAGGGTCATCAGGTAATATACCACATCATGTTTAGCCATACCCAGCTTCTTTGTAAGCTGATCTATAGTCATCGCTTCTTCTTCCTTCAGGGCATCCAGCATCGATTTCTTCACCCTGGTGAAGTTTTTCAGATTCTCTTTTGCCGATTCTGATATCTCCCTTTTCTCCCTGAGATACCTGAAAGTCTTACCTTTCTCTATTTCCATGGTCTCCTGAATAAATTTTTTAGGTGTCACTTATGATTACCAGCCAGAGCATCAATCATACTCTCAATTTCATTATCGGAGTAGGCTATGAGATTGATGGCATTGACAGGACATACCGGAAGGCACATACCACAACCTTTGCAGACAGATTGCTTTATTACTGCCACATCTTTTTCTCCGTGCTTTTCCATTTTTATCGCATCAAAGGGACATGCCTTTTCACATTCTCCGCACCATGTGCATATATCACTGTCGACTTCTGCTATGATAGGCTCAAGCTCAAGTTCTCCTTTGCTTACAAATGAGAATGATTTGGCTGCAGCCGACAGACTTGAACTGACTGATTCGGTTATATTCTTTGGCCCCTGGCCTGCCCCGGCAATTGTTATACCATCAATTACGGTTTCAACGGGCCTGAGCTTCATGTGTATCTCGTTGAAGAAATTATCCCTGCCCCTGGGCAGCTTGAATATTGTGCTGATACTTTTATCTGCCCTGGGCACCATTCCGGTGACAAGTACTGTAAGATCAGGCTCTACCGAGATATCACGTTTACCGGTAAGAATGTCGTTTATCTTTACTGACACTTTTCCTTCTGTCACTGTCACCACAGGAGGATCCTCCTCATAAGACTGAAGATAGATATCTCCATGCTTCAACGATTCAGCATAAAGAAGTTCCTGCTTGCCGTAGGTCCTTATCCCTCTGGTAAAATGAATATTGGTAATCCCCGGAAACTTCTTTTTTGCCTCTATTGAAGCGTGAATTGCAGAAGTGCAGCAATACCTTGAACAGTACTTATTCTCGCCTTCACTCTGACGGCTTCCCACACAGTATATATATGAGATATTCCGGACCTCCCTGCCT
>JAFGXX010000189.1 GCA_016936435.1 Bacteroidales bacterium | reverse complement strand
TGCAGGGAAAAACAGGTATCCGCCTGCATGAAGATACCGCAATTTCACCTGAGCCATTCTATGCCTCACTGGCAGACAGCATCTTACTGGATGATAAATTTTCAGCTCTCGCCAGTCCACGGTTATACTCGCGCCTTGAAAAGATGGCTGTTCTTTCTATCAACGATGTTTTGGAAAAAACAGGTTTCGAAATTCATAACGAACGTACACTCTTTATTTTATCTACAACCAAAGGAAATATAGACCTGCTGCGAAGTGACCACGGGGGGACACCGCAGTTAAAAGATGTCTACCTCTGGCATACAGCAAGAAAGATACAGAGATATTTCGGTTTCGCTAATGAGCCACTGGTTGTTTCCGACGCCTGTATTTCCGGTATTCAGGCCATTATTACAGGTTCAAGACTGATCAGGGGCGGTTTTTTCGACCATGTTATCATAAACGGGACCGACATCATCACGGAGTTTGTCTACTCAGGATTCAATTCATTCAAATCGCTGAGCACAGGTCCCTGCAGGCCCTTCGATAAATCGAGGGACGGTCTTTCGCTGGGAGAAGGTTCAGGGACCCTCATCCTGTCAGCAAGACCCTTCAGCACAGAAAAAAAACCTGTGAAGGCGGGACACGGATTTTCAAGCAACGATGCGAACCATATATCAGGGCCTTCAAGGACCGGCGAAGGATTATACCTTGCTATCAGTAAGCTTCTCGAAAAAGAGCCGGAGGATATTGCATTCATTTCTGCACACGGAACAGCCACACCCTATAACGATGAAATGGAGTCGATAGCAATTACCAGGGCGGGACTGCAGGAAATACCGGTCAACAGCCTCAAGGGATACTGGGGACATACACTCGGAGCGGCGGGAATATTAGAATCCGTAATGAGCATCTGGTCGCTTATAAACGGAGTTGTGCCTTCCACTATGGGATTCACCGAAATGGGGGTAAGCCATCCCCTGAACATAACGCGTTCAGCAATTAAGGTCAATACCGGCAAATGCCTTAAAATTGCCTCGGGCTTCGGAGGCTGTAACGCTGTAATATCATTTTCGATACAATGAATGAAGAAATCGTCATAACGGGATACTGTTGCATACGGGATAATCTTGTCATCGTGGATGGTGAACATCTGTATAAGGGCAACGAAGCCCTGTTCAGTGAGTTTTCGACGGGAGTGTACCGGCATTTCGGGGTCAACTATCCTAAATTTCATAAAATGGACAAGCTCTCGCGACTAGGTTTCCTGACTGCTGATATTCTGATAAATAAAAAAAAGATAAGCGACCGGTATGCAGGCAGCGAAACAGGAATAATACTTATGAATTCTTCCTCTTCACTTGACACCGACAGAAATCATCAGAAGTCCATCTCCGACAGATCAGATTATTTTCCCAGTCCTTCCATTTTCGTTTACACCCTCCCGAACGTCGTAATCGGCGAGATATGTATAAGACATAAGATAACCGGTGAAGGAAACTTTTTCGTTACAGAAAGTTTCAATCCCGTTTTCCTGGTAAACTATGTCTCACAACTATTTTACAGTGATATAGTTAAATGCTGCCTTGCCGGCTGGACCGAGATTGACGGCAATAACTACGAATCGGTACTTTATTTAATCGAAAAAAGAAAAGAAACTGTAGAGGGAATTGCTAATTTTGAGCCCTCAGTTGCAGAGTCAATTTATAACAGGAGATAATTTATGGAAGAGCTTGTTCAAAAACTTAAGGGAGAAATAATATCAGTCCTCAATCTGTCAGAGATGAAGCCTGAAGACATTGATGCAGAAGCGCCTTTATTTGTCGACGGACTTGGACTCGACTCTATCGATGCACTGGAACTGACAGTGCTGCTGGAAAAAAAATATGGTCTTAAAATAAACACGGCGGAAGAAGGTAAAAAAATCCTCCATTCAGTGAAATCGATGGCCGTATTTATTAGCGAAAACAACAGGGACTGAAGAGGGAAAGAGCTTGTCTGAGGTCTCTCCGGTCATGTTATTCTATTTAAAAAAAGTGTTGCAAAAAGTCTATATAACAGGTGCAGGTATTGTCTCCGCCGCAGGATTTAATACCGGGGAAAATCTGGCATCACTGAGATCTTCTTCAAGTGGTATTGGCAGGATATCATTTATCGACACCATACATGCAGATGATATTCCTGTAGCAGAAGTAAAAGCCTCCAATGACAGTCTCAGGGAAATGGCTGGTATCAGCAAGAAACAACATTTATCACGCACGTCCCTCATAAGCCTTATAGCTGCACGTGAAGCAATTGAAAGTGCAGGCATCGAAAACACCGGGGAATTTCCGACGGGTTTGATATCGGCTTCGACTGTGGGCGGTATGGACAATACCGAAAAATTCTTCAAAAGGTTCATGCACAACAATGCCGCCGGCCGACTCAGATATGTCATCAACCACGACGTCGGCGACCATACAGAAAAAATAGCCGAAGCTTTCGGCATCAGGGATCATGTTTCCACAATAAGCACAGCATGTTCATCATCAGCCAACGCCATTCTCCTGGCTGCCAGGATGATAAGCAACGGTTTTCTCGGAAGGGTGATTGCAGGTGGAACCGATGCCCTCACCCTGTTTACCATAAACGGATTTAACAGTCTGATGATACTCGATAAAAGAGGATGCAGGCCCTTCGATAACGACAGGAACGGTCTCACCCTAGGAGAAGGTGCTGCGTATCTGGTACTGGAATCGGAAGAGATTGTCTCAGCGACAGGTAAAAAACCAGCCGGAATGATAACAGGCTACGGTAACGCCTGTGACGCATATCATCAGACAGCCTCCTCTCCCGAAGGAGAAGGAGCCGTAATCTCAATGACCAGAGCCCTGGAGAAAGCAGGTATCGGACCTGAAAGTATAGACTACATTAATGCTCACGGCACGGGTACAAAAAACAACGACCTGTCGGAGGGAAAAGCGGTTGAAAGGGTATTCGGTCAACGGGTACCTCCTGTCAGTTCGACAAAATCGCTTACGGGTCATACACTGGGAGCAGCAGGTGCTATAGAGGCCGTTTTCAGCCTGCTGGCCATTCAAAACAACAGTATCTGGCCTAACAAAGAGCTCAGCGCAAAGATGACAGAACTTGATTTCGAGCCTGTAAGCAGCCTTATTACAGGTGTGACACTTAAAAATGTGCTCTCCAATTCTTTCGGCTTCGGAGGGAACAACACAAGTCTTATTTTTTCAAAATGCTGATATGGAGGCATATATAAACGGGGTTAGCGCTGTTTCTCCACAAAATACCTTTTCTGCCGGTATTTTGCCCGATACTCCTGTCGGCTACCGTGATGTCAGATTTCTGAAATCAGCTGACCCTCCCTGGTCGGAATATTTGGATCCCATGGTGGCAAGACGGATGAGCCGCATCATCAAGTCAGGAAGCTGTGCTGCATTAAAAGCTCTTGGTTCAGCTGAAATAAAAACACCCGATGCCATTATTACGGGAACAGGTTTCGGTTGTATTGAGGATACTGTGAGATTTCTGACCACTATATATGAAAATGACGAAAAACTTCTGAACCCTACTCCCTTTATCCAGTCGACACATAACACCGTTGGCTCATCAATAGCACTGATGCTGAAATGCAATAACTACAACAACACTTACGGTCACAGGATATTTTCTTTCGAAAACGCCCTTTTAGACGGGTTGATGCTCATCAGCGAGGGTGAAGCAAAGAATGTCCTTGCAGGCGGACTCGACGAACTGACTCCTGAATTCTTCAAAATAACCGACAGACTTGGATTCTGGAAGAAGGAGAAGGTTGACAGCCTCAGGCTCAGGGAATATAAGACCCCGGGTACCATTGCCGGAGAAGGCAGTACCTTCTTTGTTCTCGGAAAAGAGAAGGGTCTGCACTGTACGACTAAAATCACCTCGGTTCAGACATTTTTTAACACTTCAGGCAAGGGGGAAACGGAAGAATGGCTGAAGAGTTTCGCTGACTCTGCCGGAAACAGACCTGAGGTACTTCTTCTGGGGATAAACGGAGACATCTCAAATGATTCCGTATACGGGAACCTTCAGAAAAAAATCTTCAGTAGCATACCTGCTGCATATTACAAGCATCTGTCGGGCGAATACTGGACATCTGCAGCTTTCGCTCTTGCACTGGCCGATGGCATTATCAGGGAACAACGTATCCCGGAGATCATGAGACTCGATGACCTGCAATATGGAAATATTAACAGGCTGCTTATTTACAATCAATTCCATAACAGAGCCCATAGCCTGATCATGGTGTCATCATGCTGAAATACAGGACCATATCAGTCATTTTTATTTGCCTTATTGCTGCACTGGCAATAGCTGATTTTTTCCTTGGTGTTTCACTTTTTTTTTACGCCGGCATCATTATTGCATATATCGTTCTGCTGGCATGGGGATCGGCCGACATAAAATCAGGTATGTTTGTTAAAGCCCTTTGCCGTGGTAACGTGGAAAAAAGAACTGTAGCCCTTACATTTGACGATGGCCCTGACATGAGGGTAACACCTGCCCTGCTTGACATCCTTGCAAGGGAAAACATTCAGGCTGCCTTCTTTGTTACGGGTAAAAAAGCACTTGAGAACCCCGATCTTATCAGGAGGATCGACAGGGAAGGCCACATTATAGGAGGCCACAGCTGGTCACACAGTATTTTCTTCGATATATTCAGCAGGTCATCCATGCTTGCCGAGGTCGAAAAGACTGAAGAACTGATCGGAAGCCTAATAAACAAGAAAATAAAAATATTCCGTCCTCCGTATGGAGTAACAAATCCTCCCCTCGCCGATATCGTCCGACATAAAAATTATCATGTAGCCGGCTGGAGCCTGCGTTCCCTGGATACTGTAACTAAAGACCAGGATAAGATCCTTTCACGGATAACCGGTAAAATAAAACCCGGGGATATTGTCCTGTTCCACGATACTCTTGAAAGGACAATACATGTTACGGATAAATTCATAAAATTTGCCAGACAAAATGATCTTTCATTTGAAAGACTGGATAAACACTTAGGTATTGAAGCGTATGAAAAAAACTAAATATCTGGCGCTCCTGTGCATTATGCTCTTTACTGTTCTCACAGTCAGGGCACAGGAGAATTATGTTCCCATAGCCGACACCCGGAATTTTATGTCGGGACTTGAAAAGATGTCGGCAGAAACAGAAACTATAGAAAGCGACTTTTTACAGGAAAAAAATCTCAGCGTCCTGGCAGAAAAGATAATCTCACAAGGTCATTTTTGCTTCCGGAGGGAAAACAATATCAGGTGGGAATACACACAGCCATACAAGTATCTGATAATAATCAGCAACGGACAGTTGTATACCCGCGATGAAAGGAACCGTAAAGTATATGATATTGAATCAAACAGGATGTTCAGCGAGATGAACAAATTCATCGGAGGCTGCATCAGGGGTGACATTCTGAAGGATGAAGAACAATATTCATCAGAGTTTCTGGAGAGTGCAGATCATTACCTGGTGAAGCTCGTCCCAAAAAATGAAAAGATGAGGCAGATGCTGAATGAGGTACATATCCGCTTCGACAAAAAAGACTTTACTGTGGCGTCAATTATGATGCTTGAGTCGGGTGAGGATTACACGAAAATTGATTTTGTCAATAAGAAACTGAATACCGGAATACCCATTGAAAAATTTAGCTTTTAGCAGCCTGCTGATCATCTTGCTGAGCGGATGTTCGATGAGCCTGAACAGTTTCAAACCGACATCCCTCCCTCCTGAATGCAAAACCGGATCATTTTCGTGGTTCACGGAAGATACAGGACGCTTCCTTTTCCGGAGCTCGGTCAGTATCTACCGCAATCACTTCAGCGGGATAATACTTATAAAGCCAACAACTGAAAGCCGCAGGATCCTTTTCATTACAGAAACAGGGATCAAGGTGTTCGATTTGGAGTTTTTCAGTCCTGAAAATTATGAAGTACATTATTGTATGGAGGCTGTTAACAGGAAAGCGCTGATAAGAACCCTGGGCAATGATTTTTCCCTCATGCTCTACAGTGTCTCCGACGATTCCCGTTCAAAGGTATTAACCGACAGCCGATCACGGACGATCATCAGATCGACCGACGATGCAGGAAAACGTTTCTGTTTCATCAACGCGAATACATGTAAGGTTGAAGAACTTGTCAGTCCGGGATTATTATGCGACAAACTGAAGATCGGTTTTTTCAGCAACACTCCGGAGGCTCCTGATTCGATATTGATTTCACACAAAAACATTAAGCTTGACATACAACTGACCAGAATAGATGAAAACTGAGGATTTGTCAATAAAGGGACTCTACAGGGTACTGGAAAAAAGCACAGAATCTGTTAATAAAATAACAATAAGAGTTGAAATCGTTCCGGAACATCCTGTATTCAGCGGACATTTCCCGGGTAATCCTGTATTGCCGGGTATGGCAACTGTTGAGATACTAAGGGAACTGATCACACTTCATCTTGACAGTGAAGCGAGGTTAATTAAAGCGCCGGTCATTAAATTCCTGAATTTCGTAAATCCGGTTGAAAACAATATTATTGACTTCGGCATAGAGCTCAGTAATACGGACCAGGGAAGCTTTCTTTGTTCATCGCTTATACACTTTGAAAAAACGGTCTTCTGTAGTTTCAAAGGCGAATTCAGAGTGTAAAAAGATTATAATTCATAGCTGCAAAAGCTATATATATGCATCTTATCCTTTTATCCATTTTTGAGACACCTGAGTCAAAAATGTAACACTTCCTGTCAAATACAATAAAGAAGTGTGCCCTTCAGTTATTATCATAAGAATGAAAAATCATAACTTTGCAGAGTATTAAATATGTTATTCGGGTAAAATATAAAATATCATGATTATGAAAAGGAAAATTCTGATTATCATGGCATTGCTTATTGGAGCTCTGACAGGCTGCTCCAAATTCGATTCCGGAACGAGCCTCAGGAATTCAATCGAAACTGCTGCTGCAAAAATCAATGACGCTGCGTATGATATTTCGGCTTCAGGCGGATACGAACTCCTGACCGTCACCGTTGAACCCGGCAAGAATGACGAAGGTTTCAGGGATAGCATTGACCTTGACATGATTGCAGGAGTATATGATTTCAGCCCTTATCGTGAGATGTATCACTGGTGCCCTTTCCCTGTAAGGTTTTTCCATAAGACAGGAGAAAGCGATTCACTGATAGTGAACATGCCGGAGAGCATGGCATTGCATCCGAGAAATCTTTATGAATATATTTTCAAGGAGTCAACACCTGATAACAATTTCACTATAGCTGCTTCAGACTACCATTACTACTATTCTCTTTTCAACAAATATGATTACCGTTTGCTTGCAGACTTTACACTTGATGATGAAAGCATAGGATCGCTCGATATGATGTCGATGGCTGAAGGATATGAAACCCGGAACTACAATTCAGAATTTGAGTTTGCTGAAGGTTACAGCATAGGAGTTGCAAAAGAAAGGTATAACGACACCATCTCTCTTTCTTTTGCACTTCTCGAGGAAGATGAGATCCTTTTAATGGAGAAAAAAGTCTTCTCCGGCAGCCGTATGAACGATGATTTCGAGAGAACCTATATTCTAACAATTGGAAATGTAGATATTGTAAGGAGTTCGGAATTTGATTCCATTCAGGTTTGGCTCGACGGTGTTCTGCAGGCCAATGCCGCTGCCAGGATCATCGACGACAGCGATACCACCGGTACCATCTGCCGCAAGAGGGACATTCTCCTGACATTCGACGACGGCACTACAGCAAATCTCAGTGAGATGATAAAGCCGGGAATGGAAGTTCTCAGTACTCTCGTCGACTCACTCCACGACATGACCTTTGCCAAACGTGTAGTAGACTATATTGCTCTGAATATATACTATCACGAATTCAAATATCCCCGCGATAAATAAATAAGCTACCTGCGGTCAGCTCCCATCTGGGGAGGATAAAAATATCCCATTGTTGAATTGGCAATACCAAGTCTGTACTGGCGGTTTTGCATCAGACATGTCTTCCTGCCCGACGCTGGTATATTGGTGGAATAAATCCTCAGTTCGCCCGGGAGACTGGTAATTATCTCTTCCCTCCAATCACCAATAATGTCGCCTACCATTACCACCTTACCCTCGATCTTCAATAAGGTGTCGCCTTTATATTTAAATAGCAGTTGATTGATATTAAGCTCCTTAAGATCATCAGCATCCCACCATACCGGTCGTGGGTTAAGAGAACCCATGTCTTTGTCGGATAGCCTTTTTCCTGCTGCGCTGTACATAAAATACTGGTCACCACCCTTGGCTTCACCCGCGTAACATTCCATACCGGGGAAATCAGGATCTATGTCTCCTACCATCCCCTGGCTGTGAACATGAGTTGTAGGGCCTTCGAATCCCCATATTATTTTACCTGTCGCGGCTTCTACAAGACATACTCCGTTTTTCGGAGATCGTGATTCAATCCCATAGAATATTTCCATACCGGGTCGTAATGGATCTATATCGGCAAGGTATCCGGCATCGTTGTGTTTAAGACCGGTATACCATATCGGTTTCCCGTCGTCGTCGAGAGCGAAGGTACCAATTACCAGTTCATCCTTACCGTCAAAATCGATATCTCCCTGCATGATCCCATGCTGACCCTGTCCCTTGTATTTTTCATATTCACCTGTACTTTCCCAGTACCATTCCCTTTTCAGGTATTTATCCAGGGCCTCGGTTTTAATTATTGTGTATGTTCCTCTTTGCATGATCAGAGAAGGATCCTTGCCGTCGAGGTATGCAACTGTCAGAAAATTCCTGCTCCAGTAGTTGTAGTTGTTGAGAAAGCCATCTTTCGAAAGCCAGTCCCTCTTGCTGATGATCTTACCTGTGCGGGGATCTATCTTGACAAGATATTCAGGCCCTTCCAGAACATGTCCGTCAGTTTCCCGCGGATCCCCCTCACCTGCTTTGGCATATATTTCAGCAAGTCCGTCGCCGTCAACATCATAGACCATGTACGGAGAATACCATGTTCCGGTTTCTATCGACCAGCCCATGTCATAACTCCACATAAACCTGCCCTTTGAATTATATGCATGCAGGGTATAGGGTTCAGGGCTTCTCTGCCAATAGCCGGGCATATGATAAGGATCAACATTAAAATCAGGAAACTGGATAATGAAATCATAAGCTCCGTCGCCGTCCAGGTCACCTACTCCCAGCCTCTTAAGACGGGCATCCGTGTTAAGTTTCAGTGAATACCACGGCTTATTGCCGGCAAGCATGAAGACAGTCGCCTCACCGGGAGCCTCCTGTTCCCTTCCGTTTATCAATGTCCTGACCCTGTATCTGTAGGCCATCCCTGCCTTTACCGTGTTGTCGGTGAAATCGGTGGTTGAAGTAAGGGGTGTTTTGTTAACCCTGATGAAATCCGAAGACCCGACTTCCATACGATAAACATTGAATGCTATATCATCAGGATCGTCTTTCAGAAGCCGCCAGCCGATATAGGCATGCGTACCATCGATCGTTAGGGCTACTACGCCCCTGTCGATTTTTTCAGTGAAATTGTTCTGGGTACGGCCCGTTTCAGTTAAAAGAAACAGGCAGACGAAAAATAAAGGCATAAATTTTTTCATTCTGAACAGTATTTCCGGTTAACATTCAATATTACGTTTTTTTTTAATTACAAATCGCGAATCGCCAAAATGATCTATATTTAGGGATTAGCTCAAAATAATATGAACAAATGAAGATAAATTTTATTCTCTGTTTTTTCTCATGTATCCAACTGGCTGTATCGGGCCAGGATCCTCTAAGCTATGTCGATCCTCTTATAGGAACAGCACCGGCTGCCACCATCAGTGCACTCCGCCACAGCGAGTCGGTATCGGAAGATAAAGGGCAGACTTTCCCGGCTGTAGGCCGACCCTTCGGCATGACACAATGGACACCTGAGACCCGTACCACGGAGATCAAGTGTATCTCACCTTACTACTACAACGACAAACTGATCACCGGCTTCAGGGGAAGCCACTGGATGAGCGGCAGTTGCACACAGGACTATGGCAGCATGACGATAATGCCTTTCACATCTGCAAATCCGGCTTCCATAACCGAATCTCCATCATCATCATTCAGTCACGCCAATGAAATATCGACACCAGAATGGTACAGGGTCTTCCTCGATGAATACCAGGTTGAAGCCGAACTTACCGCTTCTGTGCGTTCAGGTATCATGAGGTTCACATTTCCCGGAGACCTTCAGAGCTGCCTTTGTCTGAGAGTCAACAGCGATGAAAAAAAAGGACATTTCAGCATTACGGGAGATATGATCACCGGATGTAACCCGGTACACAGGATTTACCAGGGAAACGGTAAACCGGCAGGTTTCAGCGGGTGGTTCGCTATTAAATTCAATAAGCCTTTTACCGTCATCAGGAATGAGCCGGGAAGCCAGAAAATGATAATCTCATTCGGCGACGAGAAAAACGTTACCGTTTTCATAGGAACATCGTTCACAAGTGCAGAAGCAGCCCTTAAAAACCTTGAAGCAGAGATTCCTGACCGCGATTTCGATCTGCTCAGGAACGAAACCGCCGGCGTATGGAATAAGACTCTCGGCAAGGTCAAGGTCAGTGGTGGCAGCAGGGATGATCTTGTCAAATTTTATACGGCTCTGTACCATTGTTACCAGCTGCCCAGGATAACCAGCGACGTCGACGGCAGTTACCAGGGCTTCGCGGAAGACACAGCAATCTACCGGGCTAAAGGATTCGATTATTACGATGACTTCTCAATGTGGGATACATACAGGGCCTTGCATCCCCTTGTGACCATCCTTGAACCCGATAAAACATCGGATATGATGAGATCGCTCGTTTTGAAAGCAGAACAGGGAGGTTGGATGCCAATATTCCCGGCCTGGGCAAGTTATACTGCTGCCATGATAGGAGATCATGTAAGCACAACGATATGTGATGCTTATATAAAAGGGATAAAGGTACCTGATACAGAGAAAGCCTACACCTTCATGCGCCGGAACGCCTTTGAAACTCCTCCCCGCAGAGAATATGTCGACGGAAAGGGAAGAAGAGCCCTGGAAAGCTACATGAATTACGGTTATATTCCTCTTGAAGACAGTGTATGGGATGCTTTTCATAAACGGGAACAGGTATCCAGAACACTGGAATATGCATTTGATGACTATGCCCTCTCCCGGGTGTCGAAAGCCATGGGGAAAACAGAAGATTATAAGATACTGAAGAAGAGATCATTAAATTACAAGAATGTTTTTGACAAGGAATCGGGTTATGTACGGGGAAGATATGCGGACGGAACCTGGTACGAACCTTTCAATCCCAATATAAAAGCCCGTTTCATCTGCGAGGGAACACCTTTTCAATATACCTGGTATGTACCTCATGATGTACCGGGACTGATTCGTTTAATGGGTGGACGAAAAGCCTTCCTGGCCAGACTGGATGAGTTTTTCGACGATGGCCACTACTGGCATGGAAATGAGACTGATCAGCAGGCGCCATTTATGTATGCCATGGCCGGTGACCTTCAGAGCAGCGCCGACCTTACTCTCAGGATTAACAATGAAGAATACGGAACAGGACCCGGCGGCCTGAGTGGTAATGAAGATGCAGGTCAGATGTCTGCATGGCTGGTCTTTTCGATGATGGGATTCTATCCTGTCTGTCCTGCTTCAGGCGATTATATTCTTACAAGCCCGGCATTTGATGAAATACAGATTGAACTCTCCGGGGGAAGATATTTTTCGATCATGTCCACAGGTCGTAATAACGGCAGCACGCTGATCAGGTCAGTAAACATAAACGGCAAAAAGATAAAAAACAATAATATCTCTCACAGCCAGGTAATAAAGGGGGGTGAATTGGTTTATGATTTTATTGACTGACCTATACTATCAGACTGCCCACCTGGTAGACGATGAATGACAGCAGCCAGGCCACCGATGTGGTATAGAACACCACGAACATAGCCCATTTCCATCCGCCTGCTTCCTTCCTGATGGCAGCCACCACACCTATACAAGGGAAGTAGGTGAGAATGAACAACATGAAAGAGAAAGCCACCAGGGGCGTTATGGCCTCCCTGCCTGTAAAAGAATCAGCTTCCTGTAGCTTTTCGGTGAGTGAATTGTCTCCTTCACCGGTCTCAGCGAGGTAAAGTATCCCCAGGGTACTCACTACAACCTCCTTGGCTGCAAGACCTGAAATGATGCTTACGGTAAGCCGCCATTCAAACCCGAGAGGATTCATTACCGGATCCAGGGCGCGGCCCAGGGATCCGATTATCGATTTCGCCTGATGTTCGCTTTTCTTTTCCATGGTGAGATGACTGATCTCACTTTCGATGGAATTAAGACCGGCTATACTCATGCTGCCGCTTTGAATATTCTCTTCCATCTGCTTCTCCAGAACGGCAATCTGGTCATCATAATCCTTTGAATAATTTATATTCCTGGGGAAATTGCTTAAAAACCAGATCAAAACGGAAGCTATAAGGATAACACCTCCTATCTTCCTGAGGTACTGACCTGTTCTGAACGACACATGATTGATGATGCTCCTGGCCGTCGGGACCCTGTATGGAGGAAGTTCCATTACAAAGGGTATATCGCGGGTTCTGAAATATACTTTTTTAAGAAGGATGGCTGAAATGATGGCAAGAATACCTCCTATCATGTACAGGATCAGCAGGATGAGGCCATGATTCCTGTCAAAAAATGCACTTATGAAAAGGATGTACACCGGTAGCCGTGCGCTGCACGACATAAAAGGTATGATAAGCATGGTCACCAGCCGGTCGCGGCGGCTTTCTATTATCCTTGTGGCCATAATGGCCGGCACATTGCATCCGAAGCCCATGAACAGGGGTATGAACGACTTGCCGTGCAGCCCCATGCTGTGCATAAGCTTGTCCATGATGAAAACAGCCCTGGCCATATAGCCTGTGTCTTCCATGAAGGAGATAAACAGAAACAGGATAATTATGTTGGGGAGGAAGACCAGTACCCCGCCTACACCGCTTATTATTCCGTCCACCATAAAATCTCTCAGCAATCCGGGATCTGATGTTTTCCTGATTATGTCAGACAACCAGTTCACACCCATCTCCATCCAGTCCTGCAGGTAGCCTCCGAGACGAAAGGTTGTAAAAAATGTAAGCCACAGAAAAAGAATAAAAAGAGGAATACCAAGATATTTATTGGTTAAATAGTTATCAATTATCTGTGTCTTTCTGAGGCGTTTTTTCTCACTTATCTTCAAGGTCTCCTTCAGGGCGCCGGCAATAAATCCGTAGCGCATGTCGGTAATTGCTGTCTCTGCCGATTCGGTGTATAGTTTGTCGAGTCTGTCAGCCTCATTCCTGGCTGTGGCTATTATCTCATCGGAATTGACACAGCATTTTATACTATTGAGGAATACCTTATCTTTTGAAAGCAGTTCGAGAGCCAGGTAACGCGCTGCCACTACGTCTGTAAAGCATCTGTTCTCTTCTATTTTTATTTTCGACTGAATGGCGCACACCGAATTCTCGATCTCGGTGCCGTAATTTACATGAACATGCCTTACCGATGGTTCACGGTTCTCGTATACTTTGATAACCTTTTCAAAGAGCCTGGCTATACCCTTACCTCTCGAACTTACGGTAGGGACGACTGGTATACCCAGAAGTTTTCCCAGGGTTTTATAATCGAGTGAATCGCCCTTTCTGATAAGCTCATCATACATGTTAAGGGCAATCACCACCTGAATACCCATATCGATAAGCTGGGTTGTGAGATAGAGGTTTCTTTCAAGGTTTGAAGCATCAACAATGTTGATGACTATGTCGGGTTTATTATCGAAAATATAATCTCGTACATAGACCTCTTCGGGCGAATAACTCTGGAGAGAATAAGTACCGGGAAGGTCCACGATTGAAAAGGTATACCCTGACTGTCTATAGGTGGCTTCGCTTGAGTTGACGGTTACCCCTGCATAATTTGCCACTTTCTCCCTGGCACCCGAGGCAAAATTAAAAAGAGTGGTCTTACCGGAATTCGGATTGCCGACAAGGGCTATGTTGAGATTCTTGCTCTTCTCGATCCAGGCGGTGCTTTCCTTTTCTGCCTGAAGAACTTCAGTGTAATTATATGGATGATCGCGTAAAAGATTTCGGTCAACCTCGATCAATTTTGCTTCACTGTTACGGAGTGAAACATTATACCCCATAACAAAATATTCTATGGGATCTCTCAGGGGAGCTTTTCTTATTACTGTCACTCTCTTGCCGGCGATGAAGCCCATTTCCATGAGCCTCCGCCTGAACTGACCTCTTCCCTTGATCTTAATAATGATCCCCTCTTCTCCTTCGGCAAGATCGTATAGTGTTATCATCTAATTTTAAGCGTATAACCGGGTAACTGCTGAAACAGGAAAATGTTCAATCACAGTGCCTGTGTTCACCGGCAGCAGTTACCGCCAGCCTGACAAATTCTGAATTAAGCTAGTCTATCCTGATCTTGACCACAACTTTTCGCACCGGCGAATTTTCACCGTCCTTCATACCCGGAGCATGAAGATCGTCGGGGAAGAAGAGAAAGAACCTGTCGGGAATAGCCTCCAGCTTTTTGGAGCTGCCGACAGTCATGAACATAATGTCGTTTGCTTCGCTGTATGGTTCAAGGATTTCTCCCTGCTCTGAGGCAGGAGCGTGACCTATAAGCTCTCTCCCACTTACAACATACTGAAGATCAATGTATTTGCGATGCGACTCAAATCTGGCATCCTCCTCGTTCTTGGTGATATATTCACTTACAGGTGCATAGACAAGATCTCCGTCAATTTCATAACGTTTTAGTTCCAGATTTTCCAGATCGCTTTCCTTCATAAAACTGAAAGCCTTGTCCCACCTGTCCTTATGCTTAAAATACGAAAGAGCAAAGGTTTTGCGGTTTATTGAGGCGTCGGGTTTGACATTCCATCCGTTCAGCCATTCGCCTTTTTCAAACCAGGTATCGATTTGTTTATCACTCCATGAAGAAGGATCCGTTGAGCTTTTACAGCCCAGGAAACCAAGTATACCAGTAAATACCATGACTTTAAATAATAAGTTTTTCATATCCTGAATAATAATTTAGTATGCGAATCCGGCCTGAGAACAAATTACCGGTTTTAAAACGCCGGTAAAATTACAAAAAGTCAGCGGTATCAGGACTGTAAATCAGTCAAAAAATCACTTAGCTGATAAACCCTGAGACTAAGGCCTGACAATCATCCCGGAAATGATCTTCAATTTCCTTCGGGAACACGGGCAATTTTCTTATTCTTTTCCTGAAATCTATTATTATACCATTCAGGGATTCATCCTTCAGGATGCATTCAGCAAGCCGTCCGGCAACTTTTGAAGGTCTTCTCATGAAAGGTGAGGCAATCCTGTAGAGAAAGGAGAAGAATCTGCCCCTCATCCTGTAAATACCTGATCCAAATATCCCCGGGTCGAAACTGAAGCACCGAAAGTTGCCCTGAGGGAACAGGCTGTTAAGATGACCACACATTAAAGCCAGATAAAGCTTCGATTGCGAATATGCTTTTGCAGCGCTGTAAGTCATAGTGTCATTGGCCTTTTGCAGGCTGGCATAACGGTATACCGGAGAAGTTACAGACACTATCTTTAACGGTCTTTTCCTTTTCCTGTTCTTCAGGACCAGTATATCCAGAAGCAGATGAGCAAGGAAGTTGACCTGGAAAGTATACTCCAGATTATCGTCAGTAACTACTTTCTCTTTGGGGCTCAGCACTCCGGCGTTGTTAATCAGAACATCAATTTCATGCTCTGAACAAAGCGCCTTAACTACCTCAGCAGTCATTCCGAGATTGCTGAAGTCAACTCTGTAGAATGAGAAGCTCTTTTCGTATCCGGGAAAGAACACTGCTTTCCTTCCTGTCGTCACAACATGGTATCCTTCAGAAAGGAATATTCTGACAAGATGAAGCCCCAGACCTGAGGTGCCTCCGGTAATAAGTATCGTTTTCTGTTCAGATGATCCTGTCATGTTCAGCTCATGCACATATACAATTAACAATCATCCGAACAGGAAATTCTCCGGATTTATTTCACACATCAGTTTTTTCTGTCTCTCTGTAAGGTGAGGCGTGGTAAGGAAATTGTCGAGATATTCGTTATAGGATCGCGACCAGATAAGGTTGATAAGGTAATCGGCTCCAAACAGAATGTTAGCTTCCGTCTGCGAATCCATTATGCGGGCTACCTTCCGGTAATCATCCTTATCGGTTGTCTGGCATGAGCAGTCGGTATATACATTGCCATTGTCCCTGATGTAATCAACTACCGTTTTCTGCCAGTCCTCACTTCCGTCAAATTGTGTTCCGAGGTGAGCGAAATTTATTTTCAGGTCTTTGTATTCAGGACGCGACAGGACTTTCTTCCACCGTTTTGAAGGGTCGGTAAATTCACTGGCATGAGGTGATGTAATATAACCTCTTCCGCTGCAGTGGACGGTAAGCGGGATCCTCTTCCTTACACACTCGCTGTAAAGGAACCTCACCTTTTCAAGTTCTGTGCTGTCGTCAGGCCAGGGATCAAATCCGAGCGGAGGATAAAGCTTGATACCGGCAAAAATATATGAATAATAATCTGCATCCTCCTTCTCCCTGCTCCGGGTTATCATATCCTCAAGGTCGGCTCTTACCGTCCCCATTTTACTGAGTATCTTTCCCCTCCTTTTTTCGGGATCTTCATCATGTTCATAGTTTCTGAAGTACTTATCAAACAGTTCTGCTATCTCCGTAAGATCGTAGTTTTGCGGATTCAGCCCCAGAAAAGGATATATCTCAAAGAGTTTTTCATCCGGAGGTGTTACAGTGCGGACCAGTTTCAGCCTGCCCTGTTTGTCGGGATGAGGTATCAGATCAAAATTAAAATAGAACCAGACAGCATTTAACAGGTCAACAACCTGGTTTATAATGGGTTTTGCAGGAGGAAGGTTATAGAAGCAATCGTCGAGTCCGAGGTTTTTATAACCGAAATCCATAAGCAGGGGACAAACGGCAAGCTTACGGTATTGTGCTCCCCGGAAAGTCCCGAAGTGCTTTTTTTCACGCAGCAGGAAATATTCCGTATACAGAAAATGATATTCAATTGCACCCTCCATTACCGACAGGAGGTTACGCAGGTTTTTAGCATCATTCTTTATGTATTCCTTTACCTTCCTTGTCACTCTTGCAGGGAAAAGATTTACCATCCATAAAGGCAGTATTTTAAGAATGAATGGAAAACTGCCGAGTATTTTCCTTGTTGTTTTCGTGTCGATCAGGTCATCACGAAGAACAAATGCCAGCAGATTGGGATGGCTCAGATCGAACAAATGATAATGGACATCATAGAACCTTTCAGCCATTAAAATTTCTTTTATGTTTATATATCAGATATTTACCAGACTTTTTCCGCGAGAAGCAGGTTTCTCAGTTCATTAGGTTTAAGCCCTTCACGCAAAATTCCCGACTCAGAGTACGATATCCTTCCCGTCTCTTCAGAAACCACAACCACGATGGCATCGGTATGTTCCGACATGCCTATGGCAGCCCTGTGGCGCATACCCAGGTTCGGTGGCAGTTTGAACTGGTCGGTTACCGGCAGTGGACATCTTGCAGCAAGTATAAGTCCGTCCTCTATCAGGACAGCACCGTCGTGAAGAGGTGAATTCTTAAAAAACAATGTTTCAAGCAACTCCGCACTTATCTGGGCTTTGATGATCTGGCCTTCTTCGGTATAAGCTGCAAGCCTTGTCTGCCGGCCAATGACTATGAGAGCTCCTGATTTTTTCTCCGACATCGAAACAGCGGCTGCCACAAGCTCTTCCACCAGTACAGGAGCAAGGATATTTTCGTCCAGATTACTGAAAAAGCGCTTCAGAGTGAACCTGGTGTTTCTCATGTACCTGTTACCCAGCATAAGCAAAAAACGTCGCACCTCCTGCTGGAATACCACAATAAGGGCGATAACGCCCACACCGGTAACCTGTCCGATTATCGAGCTCACAAGCTCCATATTAAGAGCCTTTACCAGAAGCCAGAAGAGATAGATCAGAAAGATTGCGATAAAAATGCTCAGAGCAGCCGTACCTTTTATTATCCTGTACAGCTGGTAAAAGATAAAGGCAACAAGCAGAATGTCAATAATATCCAGGACTGTAATGGGAACGATCATTTTCGAGTTGGTTATTTCTTTGTTTCATTCTCACGGCTCATCAACATGCTTATGAGCTTAACACTCTCCACTGCCTCTTTAACATCGTGAACCCTCAGAATATCGGCTCCTCCCATTAAGGCTACGGCATTAAGCACCGAAGTTCCGTTAAGAGCTTCACCCGGAGTTATTCCCAGGGTCTTCCAGATCATCGATTTGCGCGAAATGCCTGCTACAAGAGGACGACCAGCGATTGAAAAATCCGAAAAGCGGCGCACAATTTCAAAGTTATGATTTATTGTCTTTCCAAAGCCTATTCCCGGATCAAGAATAATATCCTTCACCCCCGCCGATTGCAGGTCGGAGATCTTAACACTGAACCACTTCAGAATATCAGCGACAACATCTTCGTAAACAGGATTTTCCTGCATGGTACGGGGAGTTCCCTGCATATGCATCATGATATACGGTACATTCAGTTCCTTAACTAAACTGAACATTTTGCTGTCAGCTTCTCCTCCCGAAATATCATTAATTATCAGAGCCCCGCACTCTTCTACAGCCTTCCTGGCTACTGAAGCCCTGTAGGTATCTACGGATATCACTGTGTCGGGCATCTCCCTGATGATATAACGAATGGCGCCAAGAACCCTCTTTTCCTCCTCTTCAGCTGTTATCTCATTTGAATAAGGTCGTGTGGAAATACCTCCGACATCGATGATCGAGGCTCCGTCGCGTGTCATTTTCTCAGCCGTCTCAATGATCTGCCTTTCGCTTTCGACCCTGCTGCCTTCGTAAAACGAATCGGGGGTGACGTTAATGATGCCCATCACCTTTTGAACCGACAGATCGAGAAGCCTGCCGCCAACATTGATATATTTAGGCTTGTCTGTCAATTGTGACGAATTATTGCCGAAAGTAGTAAATTTTTCTGATACCTGTCAACAACATTGAGGCTTAAGGTAATTGAAAAAATTATGCCGGCAGGTATAATAAACAAAGGTTGATAATACGTTCGTAATATGTCCGGTCATATTTTCTGAATTGGCCCCGTGTTATTACATTTGCAATGTTTGGCAACAGGCAGGTATGAAACTTTTTGTTATTGAAGGTATCGACGGAGCAGGCAAATCTACACAGATTGACCTGTTGAGGCAATACTTCTCAGGAATGGGATTCGGATGCGAATATCTTCACTTTCCGAGAACTGATGAACCATATTTCGGGGAACTGATCGCAAGATTCCTGAGAGGCGAATTCGGCTCCCTTAACGACGTCGATCCGTGGCTGGTGGCAATGCTTTATGCAGGCGACAGAAAGGATGCAGGAGATAAAATAAGAAACTGGCTTAATGATGGCAGGATGGTGTTTCTCGACAGGTATACATACTCAAACATAGCATACCAGTGTGCCAAACTCGACAGCCGCGACGATCAGGACAGGCTTATGAACTGGATCCTCGACCTTGAATTCAGGCATTTTGGAATACCTGTTCCCGATCTTAATATCCTCCTCGACGTCCCTGTTTCTTTCACGCACCATAAACTGGCAGCTTCAAGGACAGGCAGCGACAGAAACTACCTAAACGGCACAAAGGATATCCATGAAGAATCTATCCCTTTCCAGGAAAAGGTGAGGGATATGTATCTCAGGGTGGCAGAAACGGACGAGAGGCTGCAGGTAATAAATTGCAGCGACAGAAAAGAAAGCATATTACCAAAAGAAAAAATATCTGCATTAATAATAAATTTAATTAAAGAAAGGGATCTTGTCTGAGAATGAAGATTTTAAATTTTATATCGAGATTTATTGTCGGAATTGTATTTATTTTTTCCGGAATTGTTAAAGCAATCGATCCTGTCGGATCGGTTATCAAGTTCCATGATTATTTCTATGCTTTCGGGCTTACTTTCCTCAACGACTTCAGTCTTCTCTTTACTATTGTTTTATGCAGTGCAGAGTTGCTCGCAGGAATTTCCGTGCTGTTCAACGTCAGGTTCCGTTACGGGATATGGCTTATTATCATCATGATGGCGGTATTTACACCGCTGACACTTGTTCTTGCCCTTACAAATCCGGTTTCTGACTGTGGTTGTTTCGGCGATGCGATCGTACTCACCAACTGGCAGACCTTCCTGAAAAACATCATCCTTCTCATACCTTCCGTCTGGCTCTTTATAAACAGGAAAAAATACCTTCTCGGAGCTTCTCTGATAAGGGATTTAGTTACCATGGGAAGCATTGCCTTACTGTTCATCATGTTCCTGTTTTATAACCTGAGATATCTGCCTGTCATCGATTTCCGCCCATATAAAACCGGAACCTATATTCCTGACAAGATGGTGATCCCCGAAGGAAAACCCGTCGATAAATATGAAACAACCTTTATCTATGAAAAAGACGGTGTTCAGCAGGAGTTCGACCTGACAAACTACCCTGCCGGTGACACGGCGTGGAAATTTGTCGATCAGAAGAGTGTCCTGTTATCAAAAGGTTATGAACCCCCGATTCACGATTTCATCCTGACAACTCTCAATAATGAAGATATTACGGAGCAGGTCCTCAATTCAGACAGGCATACCATACTTATGGTAGCCAGGAAAATACCGGAAACAGATCCGGTTCTTCTGGAGCAGGGTTACGCCCTGGGCAGGTTTTGTAAAGAAAATTCTATTGATTTCTATATACTTACGGCTTCAGCATCCCAGGAACTTTTATCAATCCGTAATGATCTTACCTTTCTTATGGTTGATGAAATAACCCTGAAAACAATGATACGTTCAAATCCCGGCTACCTGATGCTGAAAAAAGGAACTATACTCCACAAATGGTCGTGGGCCGGTCTGCCGGATGAAGAGGAAATTATACAGATCGTACTAAATACTAATCAGAATTAAAAAGAAACATTATGAGAAAGAAAATAGTTGCCGGCAACTGGAAGATGAATATGAACCTAAAGGAAGGCCTTGGTTTTGCCGCATCACTGGTAAAATATTTTAATGAAAAGCCTTCTCCTGGCGCTGAAGTTATCATCTGTACTCCTTTTATTCATCTCGCTGCTTTACCCGAACTGCTGAAAAACACTGAGCTGAAGTCAGGAGCACAGAACTGTGCTTCCGAAGCTTCCGGAGCCTTTACGGGAGAGGTATCGGCTGCCATGATCAGGAGCACCGGAACACAATACGTCATCATAGGGCATTCTGAGCGAAGAACTTATTATCATGAAAATAACGCTTTGCTTAACAGGAAAACAAGACTGGCTCTCGACAACGATTTGAAGGTTATCTTCTGCTGCGGTGAAGTTAAAGAAGAACGTGAAGCTGCCATACACCATGAGGTAGTGAAGAGGCAACTCGAAGAAGGACTTTTTTCGTTGCCTGCAGGGGAATTAAAGAATGTTGTCATAGCCTATGAACCGGTATGGGCAATCGGCACAGGCCTTACCGCAACACCCGATCAGGCCCAGGAAATGCATAGTTATATCCGAAGCCTGACAGAGGAGAAATACGGTAAAGATATAGCCGCTGCGATGACCATACTTTACGGAGGAAGCTGCAAACCCTCAAATGCCGCTGAGATATTCTCGAAACCCGATGTCGACGGCGGACTTATAGGTGGTGCTTCGCTTAAACTGGAAGATTTCGCTGCCATAGTGGAAGCTGTATAGCATCCCCGCATCGGATACCAGATAAATAATTCCGGTTGCAAGAGCCGGACATCCACCGGATAAATACACCGGTAAATAACAGGAGAATGAATGGTAAAAAAAGGTAACATGAAAAACAAACTGTATATCTCCGCATTTATTCTCCTGTTGCTTTTGCCCTGCAGGGCAATGGGCCAGGTGCGGTCTCCTTTCACCGGCGATCCTGAAAAGTTCAAAACGGAACTCACAACCTTCCTCGGAGCCAACATGAACGATGTACAAAAGGCCGGGTTGAACACATTTTTTGCCAGGTGGGACAGCGCTTCTTTCGGAGAAATTAACATGGTCAGGATAATCGACATCACAAGCCAGTATCACGGCAGGTCGATGCGAACGGTTCCTCATTACCATAACCTGATAAAAGCCCTCAACGTCTTCATCGATAAAAATTCCGGAGATCAGCTCCTCGGCGACTGGCTGGCAGGACTTAGCGAGATACTATTCAATCCGAGATTAAACAATGAAATTGTCGACAGGTATGTAAAGAACACCAGTATGATGGTAAGCGACAACATCCTGTCCGAAACACCTTCACTGCGATGGCAGGTCAAGAACAGCCTGCCGGTATTCAGCCACGACACCTCATTTACCGCAGAAATAAAAAACGCGACACTTACCTGCTTCTCATTAAGAGACAGCACCGAAATATATGATGTCTCAGGAGTCTATTTCCCGGAGATAATGGAGTTCCATGGTAAAAAGGGCAAAGTCACATGGGAAAAAGCAGGTTATCCAGCCGCTGAGGTATATGCCGAAATTGAAGACTTCATAATAAACACCTCAAGGAACAACTTTACCATCGACTCGGCATGGCTTACACATAAAACCTATTTCAGGGAACCTGTGAGGGGAGTACTGACAGATCAGGCCATCAGCTTCAGGAACAAACAAAATGCAAACTTCCCGAAATTTGAGACCTACATGAAGGAATTCAAACTCGAAAATATATATGAAGGTGTTAACTACGAAGGAGGGATGACAATTGAAGGAGCTGCCATCAAGGGTACCGGAACCAGCGCAATCCCTGCACGTGTGACACTTTACCGTAATGACACCCTTTATCTCAACATTACGTCCACCGAGTACCTGTTCGACCAGAACGGCCTGGCAAGCGCTGAAACGGCAGCTACACTTTATCTGGGAGAGGACTCGATATACCATTCCAACCTGGGTTTCTCATATAATGCCGGAGAAAGACTCGTTAACCTTTACAGGGCTGCCAATCCCGTCTCCAAAAGTCCCTATTTCAACTCTTTCCATAACCTCGACATGTATTTTGAGCTTCTGTCGTGGAACATGAATGAATCAAAGATCAAAATGACAAGACCAAGGGGAGCAGCGCTCGGAATGGCTGCTTTTGAGTCAGCATCATATTTCGATGCAAACTATTTCCTGAGACTTTCGGGTATTGATCAGTACCATCCTCTTAACCGCCTGAGAAAATTTGCCGACTGGTATTATTCCGACACCTTCCCTGTCGAAGAACTTGCCAAATGGATGAAAAAACCTCTTGAGGCTGTAACCTCAATGTGTATCGACATGGCTAACAAAGGATTCGTATTCTATAACAGAACCTTCAATGAAATAACCCTCAAGAAAAAAGTTGATGACTTCCTTACTGCTTTTGCGAAAAAGAAAGATTACGATGTACTTTATTTTTCCAGCGAAACGAAAGCTCCTGTCGATAATGCGATCCTGGATCTGAAGGACAACCTGATCACGGTGAATGGAGTACAGGCAATTTATCTTAGTGATTCACAACGTGTTGCCATCTATCCATATGATCAGAGAGTGGTAATAGGCCGAAACAGGAAAATTCAGTTTGACGGTGTCGTGCAGGCAGGTCTTTTTACTATATTCGGACATGAATTTGATTTTGATTACGACACTTTCAGGATTGATCTTCAGAAAATTGATTCAATCAGGCTGGCTGTTGAGACAGACGAAAAAGATGAAAACGGGAGGTCTCTCATCAAAGAAATTGAGAACCTCATTCAGCTCGGCACAGCCGAACTTTTTATTGACCATCCCGATAATAAGTCAGGACTAAAAAGCCTGAAGCAGTATCCGATCTTCAATGCCCTGACATATTCATATATCTTTTATGACGATATACCAGGACTTGAAGGTGTATACGCCAGGGAAAATTTCTTCTTCAGGGTGGATCCTTTCAATTATGAGAACATCGACCATTTCAGGACAGAGGAAATAAAACTGTCGGGAGAATTTAGCGGGGGTAACATTCTTGAGCCGATGCCCCAGTATCTGACCGTACAGGAAAACAATTCACTTGGATTCAACATGAATATTCCTGAAGAAGGACTTGAGGTATATGGTTCCAAAGGGAGTATGTTTGACAACCTGGTGATGAGCAGCGACGGAATGACCGGAAGCGGGACACTGAAGCACCTGACAGCGACAGTTAAGTCGGACGAATTCAGGTTCTTCCCCGATTCAATGGTTGCACTGGCAGAAACATTTACTATCGACGACGACGGTACTGGAATATACCCCGGACTGAAAGCCGAAAATGTGGATATAAAATGGCTTACAACAAATGACGAACTTATTGCACGGAATACAGAAGACAAGAACTTCGATATGTTTGGTAACGGCACTATGCTGGCAGGAGACCTTGTTCTTACTCCGGGTTCACTGAAGGGATCGGGAATAATAGGGACACCTGATTCGAGGATCACATCTGACCTGTTCAGCTTCACCTCGCAATCTATCCATGCCGACACTTCCGACTATAACCTTCTTTCAAAGACCACGAGCGGCTATTCTTTTATCGCTGAGAATGCGAGGACCGATGTCGACTTCGGACTCAGGAAGACCAGTTTCCGTCTGAATACCGACAGCTCTGTTGTAAAATTTCCGGAAGTGCAGTACGTATGCAAAATGACCAACTTCACATACAACATGGACACCCGCATACTCGGGATGGAGCAGGAAGGCAAATCCGAAACGCCGCTGCTGACGCCAGATAAGCTCCTGGATGTTGACCGGAACAACCCCGACCGGCCTACATTCCTGGCTACTAATGTTATAGGTGATACTATTTCATTTTCGTCGTGGAAGGGCAGATATTTTCTTGACGATGAATATATTGAAGCAGAGAATATAAATTACATACCTGTTGCTGACGCTCTCATTCAGCCCGGCAACGGGAAGATAACAATACGCAGAAGAGGAAGGATCGATAAGCTCGAAAATGCAATAGTGGCTGTGAACAACCGCCACCTCCTCAACAGCGCCTCAATAAACATTGAATCGACAAAACGCTATTCAGGCAGTGCTGTGTACGATTATACCGATGAAAACAATGAAATTCAAAAGATCAGTTTCCCGGAGATAACCGTGGATTCAATGGTTACAACGGCAAAAGGCTATATTCCTGCAAACGCAAAATTCATGCTCAGTCCGGCATTCTCCTTCACAGGCGATGTCACACTCAGCGCCCCCGAAGAACACCTTTTTTTCAGCGGGGGAGCAGGTGTCGTACATGACTGCAGAGGATTGAGATCCTATACAATCAAATTCAGCTCGCTGATCGATCCTGAGAACGTCATGATACCGGTAAGCGAAAAACCACGCGATATTAACGACAATATGGTGTTCACCGGATCGTTCATCAACCTCGATTCTATCCATATATATCCCGCTTTCCTTTCGGCACAGAAATCCTGGACTGATGTGGCTGTAGTTAAGCCAGGTGGTTATCTTTATTTTGAAAAAGTCAAAAATCGTTATCTTATAGCTTCCCTCGAAAAAATCGCCGACCCGACACGCCACGGAAATATGGTGGCTTTCGACAGGAACATGTGCGTACTATCGGGAGAAGGCAGACTTGACCTGGGCACAGATTTCAACCTGGCACGAATGGCTGCTGCCGGGAAGATAACCCATAATATCGACTCCGGGAAAGTAAGAATGAATGCCATCCTGGCTTTTGATTTCTTCTTCGATGAAGAAGCACTTGCAATAATGAGCAATGACATCAAACTTCTGACAACCCTCAAGCCTGTAAACCTTAACAGCGAGTTATACAGAAAGGGGATGAAAGACCTTCTTGGAGAAGAAACAGCGACAAGAATAAATGAAGAAATGAGCCTGTTCGGAACTACGGGGGGCCTGCCAAAGGAATTTAATTATGAACTGGTACTCAACGACGTAAACCTATACTGGAATGATGCAACTTCATCGTTCCGTTCAGAAGGCCGGATTGGTATAGGATTCATTGGTAAGCAACCTGTTAACCTGTACGTAGACGGCTACATAGAGATACAGAGAAGGCGCTCGGGCGATCTTTTTGACATCTATCTCAAAGCCGATAACTCAAATTACTTTTACTTTTCATATCTGACAGGCAACCTCATGACGCAGGCGGGGAACAACAACTATAACACGCTGATTGCAACCAAAAAACTTAACGAAAGGCGGCACCCTGAATCAACAAACCAAAATCCCTATATCTACATGATATCGGTTGAAGAAAGGATGGAGAAATTCATCCAGCGAATGACGATGGAAGATGTTTTTAATGAAGCTGAGCCTTTGCGCTGAAAAAAATTTCAGAAAAAATGCAGGTATACTATGCTCCAGGGATACAGGGCCACGACCACCATATTCTTGACACCAGTGAATCGCGACACCTTGTGAGGGTGCTGAGAATGAAAAAGGGAGCACCTGTTTTCCTGATCGACGGTATAGGAAATCTGTACAACGGGGTCATCGAGGACCCCGATCAGAACGGCTGCCGTATCGCAATTACCTCGGTGACACCTGATTTTGAAAAAAGAAATTACAGGCTCCATGTGGCAATATCTTCGTTAAAAAATCCTGAGCGTTTTGAATGGTTCGTCGAGAAAGCCGTTGAAACAGGCATCGACGAGATCAGCGTGATCATCTGCAGAAATACGGAAAAAGCAAATGTCAGGTTGCAAAGGCTGAGAAATATTATGATCTCGGCAATGAAACAGTCGCTCAAAGCCAGGGAAACAATTATTAATGAACCTGTTACCTTTTCCGAATTTTTAAATACCCCGCACAGTGGCAAGCTGATGATAGCCCACTGTTACGACGACAGTGAAAGGAAAAAGGTCCCGGATATATATAACAGGGGTGATGATGCCCTTATCCTTATAGGTCCTGAAGGTGATTTTACCCGGGATGAGGTGAATGAGGCCATAAACAGAAATTTCTCTGAGATATCTTTTGGTAAGAGCAGGCTCAGAACAGAAACAGCAGGCATTGCTGCCTGCCTTTCCGTATATATGCTGAATCAATAACAGGTATTAATTCGTAAAGAAATCCAGTACGTTACCGATCATTTTCGACGGCATGCTGTAGAATTCGGTGTACTTGCAATCGTTACATGTCACAGAAGTGAATCGCTTGTTTTGAATATTGAAGATCTTGGTCACAAAACTACCTGTCGTTCTGATTTCACCTGTTGTACATAATCTGCAACCGCATTTCGGACATACATATTTTATAGGCTTATTCATTTTTATCAGGATTACTGGTTTGGTTCTTGTTTCGTGTTTTCCACCTGCCCGATGTCCTGAGAGCCTGATCGAGAATGAATTCAATTTGCCCGTTGGTGCTGCGGAATTCATCAGCAGCCCACTTCTCAAGCGATTTCAGCTTCTCCGGATCAATCCTTAGAACAAATGGTTTTTTTGAACTCATATCATGCGTGTAAAGTACCGGCATTGACAACAGGCGTTGCGTCCTTGTCGCCACATAATACTACCATAAGGTTACTTACCATGGCAGCTTTTTTCTCTTCGTCGAGTTCGACAATGTTTTTGTCAGAAAGCTGTTCGAGAGCCATCTGAACCATCGACACTGCTCCTTCCACTATCTTGAATCTTGCCGAAACAACTGCTGTAGCCTGTTGCCTCCTGAGCATCGCGTTGGCGATCTCTTCAGCGTAGGCAATGTAATTTATTCTGGCTTCTATAACCTCTATACCGGCTATCACTAGTCGTTCACGTATCTCCTTCTCCAGCTCCTCATTTATCTCCTCTCCCCCGCTGCGAAGTGCAATCTCTGCTTCATGATCCTCAAAATTATCATAGGGATACAACCCGGCAAGTTTTCTCAGGGCTGCGTCGCTCTGAACGAGAACAAAATGCTGGTAATCGTCTACATCAAAAACAGCCTTGTAAGTATCGAGCACCCTCCATACAAGTACAAATCCTATCTTGATGGGGTTACCTACCTTATCGTTAACCTTGATGGGTTCGCTGTCAAAGTTCCTGGCCCTCAGCGAGATCTTGCGCTTAACGTAAAAAGGATTAACCCAGAAAAAACCATTCTCCCGTATGGTACCTTTGTAGGCACCGAACAGAACCATAACGCAGGAACCGTTAGGATTGACAACGGTAAACCCGATCATGGTAAAGATCAGGAGCAGCATCAGAGTAACACCAAGCCAGATTATTTCAAATGCAAATCCGGCAATGCTGCCGCAGAGCATAAGAAAAGCCATCAGCAGTGCAAAGTAACCCGAAACGGGTTTGACGGAAAATTCCTTTTTCATGTTTATTGATATTAGTTTAATATTATAAAGATAGTATTTTAAATCGAAATAAACAAAAAAAATCACCGGAAAAAGAAAGATATTCCGGTGATTAAAATCCTCAATGTTTCCTGCAGGCCCTCAAAACCCTGCTTGTCAGCCGTTTAGAGGGCTCAGGTTTCAGAACATTCAGCATAGCGAAAACATCATCGTATTGGGCATAAATGCCAAAAGCATCACCGATAAGGTCGGTGTTTTCAGTATGAATGTCTCGATATGAAAGAAAGGGAGTAGAATTTAAATCCATAGGCACCATTTTTTATTTAAAAACGATACCTGTGTATTATTATTGCATATTTAATACGAAAAAAGAGACGATTTTTCCGTAAGGAGTCAGCTTTTCTGACAATTGCAGGAGCCTGGAGTCTGTCAGTTCAGTGTAAGAGATATCTTCTTATCCTCCATCATCTTACGCATATTTATCAGAGCATAACGCATTCTTCCAAGGGCTGTATTTATGCTCACATCTGTTATCTCGGCGATTTCCCTGAAACTGAGCCCCGAATAATGACGGAGTATAACAACTTCACGCTGATCGTCGGGAAGGCAGCTTATCATTTTGCGAACATCTTTCAGAATCTGCTTTCTGATCATATCGTCTTCAACAGTGGCTTCGGCAAGCTTCCTGGAATTAAAAAGATCTGACTCATAATCATCGTTTGAAACTGTATTGATCTGTTTCAGCCTTCTGAAATGGTCGATAACAAGATTATGTGCTATTCTCATAACCCACGATACAAATTTACCGTTGTCCTGGTATTTTCCGCTCCTCACCGACTGGATTACCTTCATGAAAGTATCCTGGAAAAGGTCTTCGGCAAGGGCCTGATCGCGAATATAAAGACTTATATACGCGAAAACTTTATTCTTATGGCGTCGGATTATCTGGTCAAAACAGGATTCGTCGCCTTTTATGAACCTTTCGATAAGTTCATAATCGGTTATCATTTTGCTCATAGCTCACTCTTATAGTTAAAAAGAGTAGAGTTATTTCTATAGGCGATCCTCCTTATTAGTTTAAACCTGATACAAATTAAAAGAATTTTTTTTGATCTTAAAACACTACTTTTGGATTTTAACAAAAAATTCACAAAAAACGACATTTTGACTGATGGACGGGAGTATAGAAATAAGGGGGGCCAGGGTACATAATCTTAAGAATATAGATGTAAAGATCCCGCGTGACAGTCTTGTGGTTATCACCGGAGTCTCGGGTTCAGGGAAATCGTCGCTCGCTTTTGACACTATATATGCCGAAGGGCAGAGAAGATATGTGGAAAGCCTTTCGTCCTATGCCCGTCAGTTCCTGGGAAGGATGAACAAGCCGGAGGTTGATTTCATTAGTGGTATCCCTCCGGCAATAGCCATCGAGCAGAAGGTCAACTCCCGAAACCCCAGATCAACTGTCGGAACTTCAACAGAGATATACGATTATATCAGACTGCTATATGCCCGTATCGGAAGAACATGGTCGCCGGTTTCAGGAAAAGAAGTGAAGAAACACAGTGTCGACGATATTATTGATTTTCTGGCTTCACTCCCTGAGGGCACAAAAGTGGTGATAACGTCGGCAGGTATGATTCCCGAAAAGCTTGGCTCAGAGGAATACTTTAAGTTTCTCTCGAAGCAGGGTTTCGACAGGATCGAATCTGACGGTAAAATTTTGAGGACAGATGAAATAGACGATTTCAGTGAGTTCAGGCCCGGAAAACGTATAAATATTGTTATCGACAGGATTGTAATAAGTCATTCAGCCGACAATTTCAGCAGGGCTGCCGATTCAGCGCAGACAGCCTTCCAGACGGGTCAGGGATATTGTCAGGTAATCATTTTGTCGGATGACAAATTTGAGAGAGAAAATTTTTCAAATAAATTTGAAGAAGACGGGATACTGTTTGAAGAGCCTTCGGAATACCTTTTCAGCTTTAACAATCCTCTTGGTGCCTGTCCTCTGTGTGAAGGTTACGGCAAAATAATAGGCATCGACGAGAACCTGGTTATCCCTAACCGGAACCTGTCGGTATACGACGATGCAATAGTGTGCTGGAAAGGCGAAACGATGAAGAAGTGGAAAGAAAGACTGATACTCAACGCCGACAAATTCAGCTTCCCCGTTCACAAACCTTACTATCAGCTCAGCGAAGAACAAAAAGAAACATTGTGGAAAGGTAACAGGTATTTCTACGGCATAAACAGATTTTTTGAACACCTTGAAGAGAAAAAGTATAAGATCCAGTACCGTGTTTTACTGAGCCGTTACAGAGGTAAAACAACATGTCCGGCCTGTAAAGGGTCGAGGCTGAGGAAGGAAGCAGGATATGTAAAGATAGCCGGAACGAGTATACAGGAACTTGTAACAATGCCTGTGGGAAAGTTATATGAACATTTCTCCAACCTTCATCTTGAACCTGCTGAAGAACAGATTGCTGAAAGGCTTTTAAAAGAGATCACTATCAGGCTGCGTTTCCTCGTCGATGTAGGCCTTCCCTATCTTACACTCGACAGACCTTCCTCCACCCTGTCGGGAGGGGAATCACAGAGGATAAATCTATCAACATCGCTGGGCAGCAACCTGACAGGATCAATGTATATTCTCGATGAACCCAGTATCGGTCTTCATCCGCGTGATACCAATCTTCTGATAAAAGTATTAAAAGAGCTTCGCGACCTGGGCAACACGGTGATTGTTGTTGAGCATGAAGAGGAAATAATGAGGGCAGCAGATGAGATCATAGACATGGGGCCTGGTGCCGGAAGGCTCGGGGGAGAGGTCGTTTACCAGGGAGGCCTCGACATTTCGGAAGCAAACAGATCACTTACTGCTGCATATCTGAGCGGAAGACTCAGCGTTCCCGTTCCCGTAAAAAGAAGAAAATGGAATAGTTTTATTGAAGTGAAGGGTGCCAGGGAAAACAACCTGAAAGAAATTAATGTTCGTTTCCCTTTACATACCATAACTGCAGTTACAGGTGTAAGCGGATCGGGAAAGTCAAGCCTGGTATCGGAAATACTTTTCAAATACCTTTCAGGAAAGCTTAACGGCAACAATGTCAGGCCGGGACAATTCACTGCCATTAGCGGTGATACGGCTTCGCTTACGGGCGTGGAGATGGTCGATCAGAATCCCATAGGCAGGTCTAGCCGCTCCAACCCTGTCACCTATCTCAAAGCTTACGATGAGATAAGAAAATTATATGCCGAACAGCAGGCTTCGGTACAGAACAACTTCAGGGCCTCGCACTTTTCCTTCAATGTCGACGGAGGAAGATGTGAGGAATGCCAGGGTGAGGGAATAATAAGGGTTGAGATGCAGTTCATGGCCGATGTGGAGCTTACATGTGAAGCCTGTAAGGGGATGAGATTCAAAAAGGAAATACTGGAAGTAAAATACCATGGCATTAATATATACGAGATGCTCGAGATGACCATTGATGACGCGCTGGCCTTCTTTTCGGCTCATCCCGGCAAAACTGAAAACAGGATCATTGATAAACTAAAGCCTCTGTCCGATGTGGGCCTTGGCTATATAAAGATGGGTCAGTCGTCGAGCACGCTCTCAGGTGGTGAGAGTCAGCGTGTCAAGCTGGCTTACTTCCTCAGCCAGGAAAAAAATGACGGGCATATCCTTTTTATTTTCGATGAACCTACCACCGGTCTTCATTTTCACGATATAAACAAGCTTCTGAAATCGCTGAATGCTCTTGTTGAACATGGTCATTCGGTGCTTCTTATCGAACATAACCAGGAGATCATCAAGAGCTGTGACTGGATCGTCGATCTGGGTCCGGAGGGAGGCGAAGAAGGAGGATATGTAGTATTTGAAGGCAAACCGGAAGATCTGGCAGAATGCAAAAGATCATATACCGGGAAATACCTGGCTTCCAGGCTTATATCCTGAATATATAAGATTTCTTTGAGATATCAGAGGAGCAAATACAGGGAAGCTTTACTTCTTCATCTTGAATCCGAACATTATAGCAACACAACCGCTTGCGGGTGTCTCTCCCGGTCTGTTGAAAGAGCTTACCTTAACGACGATCTTGAGCTGCTGGCTCGATTGAAGCTTGAAATCCCAGGTTGAAGCGTAATCCTTATCCTTGTTGGAATAAAGTACATTCTTGTTAACATCGAGGACCATGAATTCGACATCAGGAAGCTTATCTTCGCCAACAATGGCTACACGGTATTCCATATCGGAATAGAATGTCTTGTAGAGTTCAGCTTCCTCTCCTTCCACGAGCACAGCTGCATGATAGTTTCCGTCGTGGGTATAGTTCTGGAGTTGGGGAAGACATTCTTTCTTGGCAAATGCCTTGCACTGTGCGCCGGCACTGATGCTCAAAGAAAAGAATAGTAACGCGGTTACGGAAATAGTCTTGAAGAGTCTCATAGTCTTCTTAGTTTACGAATGAATTTCTGATCTCAGCCACAACGTTTTTCAGCTCCAGGAAAGTCTCCTTTGTCATGTCCGATTTCACCTCCGATTTTAGAATGGTGGTGTTCGAGGCCTGGTCGTATTCCGGTCTCACTGCTCCGGTAGTAAGTGTTATCTTGTCGAAAACGGCTTTCAGTTTCTGAACCTGTCCTGTCAGTTCATCAACGAAGGGATTACCCTGGTTCCTTTTGAGAAGGTCTATCAGGATATCGATAGAAAGTTTCTGGTCGATTATACGGCCTACAAGCTTATTGCTGTTGAAATCATCCAGCTCCACAAGCTGTGTGGAAATGTACAGCCCTTCGATCCAGCCTCCTACAAGCACTGTTGCAGCTGTTGCCGGCTGATCGTTGTCTTCAAGATATGAATTTGAATTCATGAAAGTCTGTGAAACCACTTCCATTATCACCTCACTGTTGTTTATGTTCTCCTCCAGCCTGTCGATATGTTCCTGTTCTATGGCTTCAAGGATCCCTAGCCCGTCGGCCATCTTTTTTGCCGCATTCATGTAGTCGATAAGAAGCTGAGTCTGCTCATACAGACTTGCAAAGCTCAGGTCGCATGTATAAACGCCAAGGTTGAGTGCCATGGCTTTGTTCGTTACATAGGAATTTACCTTAGAAACCGGATTGAGAAGTTTTCCGTCGAATTCGGCTCCGGCAGATTTAATCAGCTGTGCCGATTCAAGGGGCGAAGGAAGGGCATTGAATATTTTCTTTGCCTGATCTATATCCTCTTTTATCTCGCTAATGTTCTCAGGCAACTTAACCTCTTCGTCCTCCTTCGGAGCTTTGGTCCCGCTTTTACATCCGGTAACAATACTGAATACCAGAATAAATACCATCATAACAAGTGAGCTGATCCCGTAATTTTTATTCATGGTTTAAATGTTTAATTGTCAAACTTAATTACCGACTAAATTAGTATTTTATTTTTATTTTTCAAAAACAGCTTAATGTAATTGGGTTGATTTCTACCTTTGCAAAAATTAATTAAAGGTGAACAGATCGGAAAAGAAACTGCGTGAACTTTCAGCAATTCTGAAAGGCGATGATACAAAACGTATTGAAGAAGCTGTCAGTCAGCTGAGGGAAGAAGAACCCTATGAAGGAGCCATAGTACTCCTGGCATCGTATTATGACGACTGTAACGACAGGGCATTGATGAAGCTCATCGGGAATTTTTTCAACGACATAAAAGATCAGTCGGCAAGGTCCGAGGTTATGGCAGAGATCAGAAAAGCCAGAAATCCGGCGACAACAAGCATGCTGGTAGCATCATGCTGGCAGTCGGGACTCGATTATTCAGCATACATTGAGGATATTGCCAGGATTTTCCTGGAAGCTGATTATGCCACAGCTATCGAATGCATGACCGTTATCGAAGAATCGGTAGAAAAAAGCAGCAGGAATGTTAAAGACAAGGTTATAGAACTTATCATGGACAGCCCCCATGCCTTCATGCACGAAAAAAACCCTCTGACGCTGGAGCTGCTTGCGATGCTCAGAAATTAATTTTCAGAATGTGAAAAAGAAAAGAGAGAACAGGATCAGTCTTCAGAAGCAAAATATTTCATAAACTGTGTCCGCTCGAAAACGACAGCCTGCTTATAGTTCCTGTAATTCAGCTTTCCCCGGAAATCGTCAACCGACGAGAATCCCTTCTGTTCCATCCATGCTTCGATCTGCTCATTAATTTTACTGAGGAAGGACATTCCCTTTTCGTAGAGAACTGAGCAAACCTGTACTGAACTGGCTCCTGCAAGCAGATATCTTATTGCATCTGCCCCGCTGTGGACACCTGTTGATGCTGAAATATCTATTTTTATGTCCTGGGCACTGGCCATGGCTATCCATCTCAGCACTAATCTTCTTTCATTTTCGTGACTGAACACCGATGCAGGCACCACCTCAAGGTTCTTAATGTCGATATCGGGTTCATAGAACCTGTTGAACATTACCACACCCTCAACTTTTCGCATATAAAAATGGTCAATGATATTCAAAATGTTGGTAAATCTGTAACCTATCTTTATAGCCAGAGGTATTGTGATCTTACGTTTAAGTTTTTCTATGAGATCAAGATATATCTTCTCATATTCAGCTGCTGTTTTCTTACGGTCCGAAGGCAGCAGGAAGACATTGATTTCCAGCGCATCGGCACCGGCCTCCTGGATATTCAACGCAAAATCAGTCCAGCCTTCGGAGCTATAGCAATTTATACTGGGAATAACAGGAATGTCGAGAATATCCTTTGCCTTTTTTATCAGTGTGAGATATTCATCCACCGAATGAGATTTAGTATAGTATGCTGCATAATCGTCAGCTTCAGGGTAACTATGAGTTGATTTTATATTATGTACATACTGATTTATCTGTTCCTCGAAAAGGGACTTCAGAACGACAGCTCCGGCTCCGCTGTCGGCAGCTTCCTTAAGGTAGCCAGCCGTTGAGGTCAGTCTGCTGCTGCTAACGATAATCGGGCTTTTCAGGTCCAGCCCCAGATATTTAACCGATAATTTTCCCATAATAACAAATTAGCTGATCAATGTTTCCTCTCTCCAAATATAATACTTCCAATCCTTATCATTGTAGTCCCTTCTTCAATCGCAACATTATAATCACCCGACATTCCCATTGATATTTCCCTGAAATCATCTGAATGACTGAAATAACTCTTCCTGAGCTCCCTGAAAATACCTGCAAGACTTCTGAATTCCAGCCTTACTTTGTCCATATCACCGGTGAAAGTTGCCATCCCCATAACACCGCAAATGTTAACCCGCTCAAGCTTCCTGAAATCATTGCTTCTTAACATTTCTTCAACCTCTTCCCGGCTGAATCCCGACTTTGTCTCTTCATCTGCTATATGAAACTGAAGAAGACAGTCGATAGTCCTTCCTGTTTTTTGTGCCTCCGAGTCCACGGCCCTGAGTAGTTTAAAGGAATCGATCGAGTGTATCATGCTAATGAAAGGCACTATAAACTTAACCTTGTTTGACTGGAGATGACCTATCATGTGCCATTCGATATCGGCAGGCATCCTGTCTTTTTTATCCAGTAGTTCCTGCACACGGTTCTCTCCGAAAATTCTATGCCCGGCATTATATGCTTCCATAATGTCTGATACCGGTTTTGTCTTCGATACCGCGACAATTTTTATATGGTCAGGAACTTTTTTCTTAAGATTAATTAAATTCTGTGCGATCTGTGACATCAATAAAATTTTAGAATTGAAGTGTCAGGCCTTTCTTTTTAATCGAGCAGGTGAATAACCAGTCCGCTTCTTAGCTTAGGTTCGAACCACGTTGTTTTAGGAGGCATTATGTTTCCTGAATCGGCAATATTTATCAACTGCTTCATCGACACAGGATACATGGCAAAAGCGACTTTCATCTCACCGCTGTCGACTCTGCGTTTCAGCTCACCGAGACCTCTTATTCCTCCGACAAAATCGATCCTCTTCGATGTGCGAAGATCCTGGATATCAAGGATAGGCGAAAGTATCTGTTTGGTAAGAATGGTGACATCCAGAACACCTATCGGATCATCGTCATCGTAAGTGTCTTTATTAGCGGTAAGGCTGTACCACCGGCCGGAAAGGTACATTGAAAAGTTATGCAGCTTTCGTGGTTTGAAAATCTTTTGACCTTTATCGCGGACCGTGAAATTTTCCTCCAGTTTTTTAATGAAATCTGTTTCGCTCAGACCGTTGAGATCCCTGATCACCCTGTTGTAATCGATTATTCTGAGCTGGTCGTCGGGGAAGTGTACGGCAAGAAAATAATTATACTCCTCGGCTCCGTTATGATGCGGGTTCTTGTCACGTTTTTCCTTTCCCACCAGCGCTGCGGCAGCTGTTCTGTGATGACCGTCGGCAACATAGGTATAAGGTACTTTCGTTGCAAAAAGCTTTTCGATGGACTCAGTAGTCGCAGCGTCGCGCACAACCCAGAAGTGGTGTCCGAAACCATCTTCGGCTGTGAAGTCATATTCGGGTTTTTGCTTCCTGACTATTTTTTTTACTATCGTATCAAGTTCTTTCACTGCAGGATAAGTAAAGAACACAGGTTCGATGTTTGCATTGTTTACCCTCACATGAACCATCCTGTCCTGTTCCTTGTCAGGTCTGGTAAGTTCATGTTTTTTAATAACACCGTTCAGGTAGTCATCCACTGAAGCACAACCGACGATGCCGTATTGTGTTCTGCCCGCCATGGTCTGGGCATAGATATAAAACATCGGAGTTTCGTCCGGTACAAGCCATCCCCTTTTCTGCCACAGGGCAAAATTTTCTGCCGATTTTGAATAAACAGTTTCCGAATGCACATCGGTATCGGGAGGCAGGTCTATCTCGGCCCTTGTAATATGCAGAAGCGAGCTTTCCTTTTCCCCGGCCATCACACGGGCTTCTTCGGTATTCATAACGTCGTAGGGAAGGGAGGCCAATTCTTTAACAATCTCACGGGGAGGTCTCAGTCCCCTGAAAGGTTTAACAACTGCCATATATTATGTTGTTACAGTATTTCTTATGTTACTTATTGACCCGGAATTTTTCGTTACCGGTGCTGAAATAATCGACTATCTGTTTTGCTGCGGCAACTCCGGCATTGATATTTGCCTCTTCTGTCTGGGCTCCCATTTTCTTTGCGGTAAAGATGAACCTGCCCTTGTATTTTTCTTCGAAGACAGCTTTGGAATCAGGCTCCACATCGGAGAGGTAGCTGAAATCGTTCCTTTCTTCAAATATCTTAAGCAGGGCTTCTTCATCGATAACTTCTTTACGGGCCGTATTGACGAGGACTGCAGCTTCAGGCATGATTTTAAAAAAATCATATCCTATCGATTTTTTTGTCTTTTCGTTGGCAGGCATATGCAGTGAAATATAACGGCATTTTGAGTAAAGTTCCTCCGGGCTTTTACAGGGTGTCACGCCGGCCATTTTCATATCTTCGTCGCCAACAAAGGGATCGAAAGCAAAAAGTTCCATCCCGAAACCCTTTCCTATCTCAGCCATGTATTTACCTACATTGCCAAAAGCATGAAGACCAAGGGATTTGCCTCTGAGTTCTGTGCCGGATTTCCCGCCGAAGCCACCTCTGGCGTGGTAGAGCATCATTTCGAAGGCCAGTTCGGCAACCGCGTTTGAATTCTGACCGGGGGTATTCATAGCCACCACATTGTGTGCAGTACATGCTTCAAGGTCAAGATTGTCGTAGCCGGCTCCGGCACGGACCACAATCCTGAGTTTTTTTGCTGCATCCAGTACATCTGCCGTAACTTTGTCGCTGCGGACGATAAGGGCATCGGCATCAGTCACTGCGGCCAGCAGTTCCGAAACATCCTTGTAGTTCTCCAGAAGTGTAAGTTCATGACCTGTACTGTCGGTCACATCGCGTATGAGGCTGATGGCAACCGGCGCAAAGGGCTTTTCAGTAGCAACAAGTATTTTCATAACAGTGTTTTTAAATTGTCTTTTCAAATTCTTTCATCACCTCAATGAGGGCTGCGACACTTTCGGCCGGAAGTGCGTTGTAAGTCGAAGCCCTGAATCCTCCGACCGACCTGTGACCTGCAATACCCACCATTCCTTTTGACTTGGCAAAATCAGAGAAAGGTTGTTCAAGCTCCCTGTAATCTTCAGCCATCACAAAGCATACGTTCATAAAAGACCTGTCTTCCACATCTTTAACTGTGGGAACAAAAAGCCTGTTCCTGTCTATTTCGTCGTAGAGCATTCCGGCTTTCTCCATGTTCTTTTTCTGAATAGCCTCTACCCCACCGAGTTCCTTAAGCCATTTGAGCGTCTGCTGTGCTGCAAAGACAGCGAAAACCGGAGGAGTATTGAACATCGACTCAGCTTTAATATGCGTTCTGTAGTCGAGTATTGTTGGTATCGTCCTGTTCACCTTTCCCAGGATATCTTCCCTGATGATTACCAGGGTGACACCTGCCGGCGCCAAATTTTTCTGGGCTCCGGCATATATAAGTGAATATTTTGAAACATCTACCGGCCGGCTGAAGATGTCAGACGACATGTCGGCAATAAGAGGTATCTGTACATCCGGATCCTTCTTAAGCTCGGTTCCGTAAATCGTATTGTTGGTGGTTATATGGAAGTAGCTGGCATCGGAAGGGATACTATAATTCTTTGGAATGTAACTGAAATTTTTGTCTTTGGAAGAAGCCACTTCAACAGCTTCACCATATATCTTTGCCTCCTTGAATGCCTTTGTTGCCCATTCTCCGGTAACGAGGTATGCTGATTTGGTATCCATCAGGTTCATGGGTATCATTGCAAACTGAAGGCTCGCACCTCCTCCCAGGAATATAACCTGGTAGCCTGATGGAATTTCAAGAAGCTCTTTGCAAAGAGCGATCGTGTCGTTCATGCAAGCTATGAATTCCTTGCTACGGTGTGAAATCTCCAGAACCGACAGTCCGGAGCCGCTGAAATCCCTTATTCCTTCAATTGTCCTGTCGAGAGTGTACTGAGGAAGAATTGAAGGACCTGCAAAAAAGTTGTGTTTTTTCATAATGATTATTTTTCTTTTTAAATACTACCCAATATTTAATCCCTTTGCAAATTTATTAATTAAACAAGCGCTATTGTTAATTATTTAACACCATTTTATGTTAATTATCAAATATTATCAACAAGAATCCCGTCTTTAATTATAGGTATTTTCCTTGTATAATCATATCCGAGGCAGAAGCTGATACAATCGTCAAGGCCTTTTTCGCGAAGCCTTGAACGTTGTGCCACTTTTTCCATATATCGCGGGAGATCGTTCTTTGCCAGAGACCAGAGATCCAGTGCCGCTTGTGTCGAATCGCAGTCGGCTGAATAGAGGCCGCTGTTCATCAGTCTTTCGGCATGTGCTCCGGCACAGACGGTATCTTCGAGATTGAACCTGTTTTTCCAGCCTGAGCAGAAAAGAACCACATCCCTGTTCTGGTTCAGGAGCCATTCGGTGACAGCCGAAATATTAAGAAAAGAGGCTATTATTATTGCATAGGCCGAAGATGCCTTTTTAATTATGCCTGTCCCGTTCGTTGTACTGTATACGATCGTCTTACCCTCTACAGTCTCACGGCTGAAGTTAAAAGGGGAATTGCCGAAATCGGCAAAGTCGAGAACAAATCCGTCGCGTTCCGCTGCCACAAGATAACCCCGTTCCTTGTATTCCCTGGCTTCTTCCACTCCGGCAACGGGGATTATGGATTTAACCCCGTGCTCAAAGGCAGTGCATATAGCCGATGTGGCACGAAATATGTCAATTACGACAACTATCGAACCTTTATGATACTCAGCATCATAAAGTGCCGGCGATAAACATGTCTCAAGCTTTCTTGCTTTCATCACTGTAAAAAGGAAGGTCGCTGATCTTTGCTTTCAGATCTTTGTTTCTTATACGTATATATATTTCAGTATCTGTCTTCCAGAATCCCTTCGACAAATATCCCATGCCAATTCCAAGCTTCAGACAGGGCGACATCGTTCCTGATGTCACCTCTCCAATGGTTAAGCCCTCTGCATCAACGATGGGGTAGTGCTGTCGCGGTATACCTCTGTCGATCATTACGAATCCTTTCAGTCTCCTTTCAACTCCTTCTGTCTTCTGCTTAAGAAGAAGCTCACGGTCGATAAAATCCTTCGAGGGAGTGAATTTGGTTATCCAGCCCAGACCGGCCTCTATCGGTGAGGTCTGGTCGTTGATGTCGTTTCCGTAAAGGCAATAGCCCATTTCGAGTCTCAGGGTATCACGGGCACCAAGTCCGACAGGTCTTATCCCGAATTCCTGTCCTGCCTCAAAAACAGCATCCCATAATTTCAGAGCATCTTCGTTCCTTACATATAACTCACAACCTCCTGCTCCTGTATAGCCTGTTGTTGAAAACAGCACATTGCTGATGCCCGCAAATTCAATTTCCCTGAAGGTATAATATTCCATGTCAGTCACCCCGGCACCTGTAAGCTTCTGCATTGCCTTTAGGGCTAAGGGGCCCTGAACTGCCAGCTGGGCTATTGAATCAGATTCGTTGACGAGTTCCTCACCGGGTGTCAGTCCGAATTTTGCACAATGACTTACACACCACTCCCAGTCCTTTTCGATATTTGCAGCATTGACCACCAGCAGATATTTTTCGGCATCGAACCTGTAAACGAGAAGGTCGTCGACGATGCCTCCCCTTCCGTTGGGAAAGCATGAATATTGTACCTTGCCATCGTAAAGGGCCGACACATCGTTTGATGTGATATACTGAAGATATTCTGTTGCCCGGGGTCCCTTTACCACAAACTCACCCATATGCGACACATCAAAGACACCAATCTTCTGCCTGACTACAAGGTGCTCTTCGGTGATCCCGGTATATTCAACCGGCATGTTAAAGCCTGCAAAAGGGACCATTCGTGCCCCGGCTTTAACATGTAAATTGGTAAATGGAGTATTTTTCATCGAATTGTCATTTTTAGATTAATCTGAATTCAGTAACTGTGTGCGGAACAGGTTTCTTTTTATCCGGAAACCGGCTGTATCAAATACTTCAAGGCCGGTTTGGGGAACACAAATAAATGAATTTGCTGTTCGTCAAAAGCTGACTTCTGTCAGAATTCGAGTATTTTAAATTCAACCCTCCTGTTCTTTGCCCTGCCTTCTGCTGTTGCATTATCGGCAACCGGCTGAAGAGAACCAAAGCCCCTGTACTCAAGTCTGCCGCTGTCGACTCCCTTTTTCACCAGGTAATCTACCACTGCCCGGGCCCTGTTCTCTGAAAGCCTGAAATTGAGAGGCTCGCTTCCGGTTTTGTCGGTGTGACCCGAGATCTCTATCCGCATCAGCGGATTTTCATTAAGTATCCCGTAAAGCCTGTCGAGTTCCTCACCCGACCCGGGTGTAAGCACAGACTTACCTGTCTCGAAAAGTATATTGTTCAACACTACCTTTCTTCCCACCTTCACCTTAATAAGTTCAATATCAAGATTATAAGCCTCTCCGCTAAAATTATCCGCTATGGTTACACTTTTCATGTCTGACAGGAAGCCTGTTCCCCTAACATCGACCATGTAGGTTCCTTTTCCCGGGAGCCTGACCCTGAAGCTTCCGTCAACATCGGAGCTGGCTGTCGTGTTTATCACTGCGTCGGTTGAGATGTCTACAATTTCTAATCTTGCAAGCACGGGTTCTTTTGTTTCCGAGTCCTTAACGCTGCCTATAAGATAAATGACGGGTTCAGGAGCTACAGCTTGAACAGGTTCCGGGACAGGTTCTTTTATCACCTCCTTAATCACCACCACTGTATCTCTTACCACCACGGTATCGGGTTTTACAGGTTCAGGCGGAGGCGGTGGTTCGGGTTCCGGAACCGGTTCAGGTATTATCACCGGCTCTTCCGGAATATAACGTCCGGTGTAAATATCCATTCCGCCCATGCTCCCGGGTCTGTTGGACACAAGATAAAATGAGCTGTCGGTGCTTGTCGGTGGCAGAAAGAAGAGGTCGTCCCACTGAGTGTTGACAGGATATCCTGCATTTACTGCCGGTTTCCAGTCTCCGGCTGAGTCCCTGACGCTGTAGAAGATATCGAAGCCACCGATGCCTGCATGGCCCCTGGAACCATACCATAGGGTGTCGCCGTTTTCACTGAACCTCAGCGACTCTTCATCGAGAGAACTGTTGAAAGAAGCTCCTGCATTGACAGGCTTTGACCATTTTTTTTCACCTTCCCTCCTTATAAACCAGATATCCTTCCCTCCAAACCCTTTTTTGCCACGGTCTGAAACAAACCATATCTCGTCAGCCCCGGGTGAAAAAGTCATGGATGTCTCGGTCCCGCCCGAGTTGATCTTAAAACCTGTTCCGGCAGGTTTACTCCATACTCCCTTTTTAAGAACTGATTTTCGTATGTCGCCCCTGTTCTCGTAGCCGCTGTATATATATAGCTCTCCTCCTGAAGGAGACATATATAGCGGTGACTCACAGTATTTTGTAATTAGTTTTTCGCCGGCTGTAACAGGCATGTCCCAGCTGTTATTCACAAGTGTAGAGACATAAATATTCTCATCGAACCAGCCATCGTCAAATTCATTGCTTTGTTTTGACAACTGGCGCCGTGATGTGAAATAGAGGGATCTGGAATCGGGTGAGAGGAGAATTGCATATTCATCGGCATTTGAGTTTATCCCGGTGCCGATATTTTTTATCTCCACCCTGAGGGTATCGGTCAGTAAACTCTTTGCCGACCTGCATTCTTCGAGGTATTTTTCTGCAGAAGCAACAAGCTTCTTGTCCTTTTTACCTTCCGAATTAAGATATTTTTCCAGTTTATCGCCTGCCTCATCGTATTTACCTTCGAACTGAAGTGCCCTGCCTGTAAAAAACATGAGATCGTCGGTAAGGTCAGGTTTTTCCTCCAGTACCTTCTGGAAAAAGGGCAGCGCTTTTTCCTTATTATCTGACAGCAAAGCAGAGACACCGGTTTTGTAGTTCAACTCCGGATTAACACTGTTATAGAAAGAGGCTTTCAGATAATTCTGGTAAGCGGCTGAATATTCCGGGCCACCTTTTTTAAAAAAGGCATCTCCGGTGACAACATAACTCCATGCCGATTCGAATCCGGGCTGGTCATTTCTGAAACTCTTCTTCGTTATCTTTACATCCGTCTGACCAAAAGCAGAAGAAGCCAGGAAAAGAATAGTACCTGAGATAATGAACAGGGAATGTCTCATAAAGGTCGGTTTTTATCACTATAAAAGTAGCACTAATTTCCCGTATTCAAAATACCTTTTCAAAGAGGCAGAGGAAGACGGGAAAGAAAAAAAATCTATATTTGTTCTATTCTTTGCATCCTTTTTATTCTAAATGCAGTCTTATAAGCATGACCTACAAGTACATAAATACTGAATATCTCGATTCGGTATCGGGCGGTGATTACAGCGTTACGCTGGAGATCGTCGCAATGTTTATTGAACAGGCCGGAGAAATTTATACTGAAATGAAAACCCTGCTTGAAGACAAGGATTATTATAATCTCGGTTTACTCGCACACAAGGCTAAATCGTCGGTGGCAATAATGGGCATGGCTGATCTGGCTGCAATGCTTAAGACATTTGAGCTTCAGGCAAAAGAGGGTGTTGAAACGGCACTATACGGATCCTATGTCGAAAGATACCATTATGAGACCACCGCTGCTGCGACGGAACTGAACGATCTTGTTGAAAATATCAAAAAAAAGCTTTAATGTTCCGGACCGAGAAAAGGGATAAAGTTGACATCGTAAGCTTTACAGGCGACAGGATCAACGCACTTGGCACCGAAGAGTTATTGAAGGGTATAGAATCCCTGCTGCATTCCGGAAGTACAAGGCTGGTTATCAACCTGAAAGGCGTACAATATATCGACAGCTCAGGATTCGGATGTCTGCTTTCCATCATGAAGACCGCACGCAATCATTACTGCTCAATGAAAGTGGCATCTCCTGAAGCACAGGTTCTGGAAGTTCTGAAAACACTGAACCTTCACACCATCATGGAGATACACGAAGATCTGGACGAATGTGTAAGGTCGCTGGCCTGAAGCCATGCAGTCAGGCTTTAAATACCAGCCTTCCCTGGCTCACGTTTACTTTCACAACCGAATCGCGGCTTATCCGGCCGGCAATCAATTCCTTTGAAAGTTCGTTCACTATCTCCTTTTGGATCAGCCTTTTAACAGGCCTGGCACCCGATTGCGGATCATAGCCTTTTTCACTGAGCCATGCTATGGCGTCATCGCTTATTTCCAGTTTAATATTTTGTGCTTCAAGCATCTTGCCTACAGCTCTGAGCTGTATCCTGACGATCTCTGATATCTGTTCCTGATCCAGGGGTCTGAACATAACAATCTCATCAATCCTGTTCAGAAACTCAGGTCTGAGGGATTTTCGCAGAAGGCTGAAGATGTCGCTTCGCAGTTTTTCTTCCTCCTCCTCAGGCATGGTGTTGTTCCAGCTGTCCATCCTGTCACGGATTATATCCGATCCCAGGTTAGATGTCATTATAACTATTACGTTCCTGAAGTTCACTGTCCGGCCCTTGTTGTCGGTAAGCCTTCCTTCATCGAGGACCTGCAGAAGGAGGTTAAAAAGATCGGGGTGTGCTTTTTCTATCTCATCAAGCAGCACCACTGAATAGGGTTTATGTCTTACCGCCTCGGTAAGCTGACCTCCCTCGTCGTATCCTATATATCCGGGAGGAGCACCAATAAGCCTCGACACCGAATGCCGTTCCTGGTATTCCGACAT
>JAFGXX010000188.1 GCA_016936435.1 Bacteroidales bacterium | reverse complement strand
TCCCTGAAATATGTCGTTCTCTGCCCGAAAAGGCCCATGGTGTTTTTTGCAATACCCACATCTATGGCTATCTCCTCCCTGGCCAGAAGCCATGCATCGTGTCCGAAGCGTTCAAAGTCCTGGCTGATAACGATATCCTGTATCCAGTCGATGTTAATGCTCTTGTTGATACCCATGTCGATACGTCGTATCGCATAGCTGCTGTCCATAGCAACATAGATATTGCCATGGAAGAGGAAGTCTGTTTTGTTCCTCGGTTCAAAAAAAAGTCTTATGCATTTAAGGTCGTTAAGGGGAAGAGTGTCAATAATATAGTATCTGTAGAAAGTTGGTGCCGTTGCTGCAACAGGGCTCAGGAACTTGCTTGTGAGGAAAAAGATCTCGGCATCATAGATGTTGATATCCTGATAGAGATAGTTGAGGTAGGCTGTAACCCCTTTCCTGTCGATATATTCGTCGAGATTGATACTTTTTTCAGCGACTGTTACCTCTTTCTCCGTTTCGGGAGATTTCCTGTAATAATATTCTGATATCGATTCTTTTATGAACACCGGAAGGATATTGTTTCCAACCCGTTGTGTCGTATCGATGTTCTTAAAGATGAATCCGAACTGGCCGGCTGAATTTTTTGATTTAAAATCCTCGCTTATGTTGCTGATGGCGAACTGGATCTTTTCATATTTGTCGTATTCAATGAAATCGTAAGCTTCAGGACTGTTCGTTTCCTTATGCGCAATGACGTTTTTTATTAGTTCAACCGCAGGGTTGTCTTTGTTCCTGTAAGCCTTCCTTTCAGGTTTAACTATAACTTCGTCGAGGGCGATGGAGGCGAGAGTAAGTTTTACATCCACTGTCTGCTCCCGCCCCGGCCTGATGGTGCGTATCTCGGTATTGTAACCTACAAAGGAGAATACCAGTGTCGTGGCATTTACTGAAGTCTCGATTGTATAACTGCCTTTCTGGTCGGTAACGGTACCGACAGTTGTCCCTTTAAGGTAAACTGAAACGAAAGAGACCGGATCCCCTGTTAGCGCATCAGTGACAGTTCCTCTAAGTAATGTTGTCTGAGGATCGAAAGAGTAGGCAGGGAGTTTGGATATGAGGACCAGCGCCGTTATAAGCAGGCTGATATGGTGGATTTTAAGATTCATGCGTAATTCTGATCCTCTTTTCCTGTGGGCTCAAAGGTAGAAAATAAAATACCATTCTCTTTATCGTTTTTCCATTGTCGTTTTTGTATCTTTAAAAGCAGGTTGCCATATACTGATTAAAATATTGAAAATGAAGCTGTATATACTGGTTTTTCTTTTGCTGCTGTGGATTTCTGATGTTTCTGCGCAATTCAGTGCAGGGACAGGAAGAAAGGTCATCACACCTGATATCCCTGTATGGCTTTCAGGTTATGCAAGCCGTAACAGGCCGGCGGACGGAGTCCTTCATGATCTCTGGGCCAAAGCTCTCGCTGTTGAGGATCAGAAAGGTCACAGGATAGTGATCGTCACCATCGACATTATAGGGTTATCGCATGAACTGTCGGAAACGATATCAGAGTCCTTGAGTTTAAAGTACGGCTTATCGCGTTCCCAGATTCTTCTTAACTCTTCACATACACATTCGGGACCTGTTATTTATCCTTCGCTGGGGATTATGTATGATCTCGGCAAGGATGAGATGGCAGCTCTTGTGAGGTATCACAAAAAGCTGACAGAAGGTATTGTCGAAGCTGTCGGTATGGCGATCGGGGATCTCAGTCCAATGAATCTGTATACAGCCCATGGATCTGCAGGATTCGCTGTTAACAGGCGGCAGCACACGGAAAAGGGAGTGGTGATAGGTGTTAATAGGGAAGGTCCTGTTGATCATGATGTTCCGGTACTGAAGGTTGAGACTCCCGAAGGCGGGCTGAAAGTTGTTCTTTTCGGATATGCCTGTCATAATACCACACTCGACATATACCAGGTAAACGGCGATTTCGCCGGATTCGCACAGATTGAAATAGAAAGGGCCAATCCTGGTGTAACAGCTATGTTCATGGCCGGATGCGGCGCCGATCAGAATCCTGATCCCCGCAGGTCGGTGGAGCTGGCACAGCAGCACGGAAAAGAACTTGCATTGGCAGTATGTGAAGTGCTGAAAGGTGAATTCAAGGCTGTCTGGGCTCCTGTCAGAACCTCTTTTACAACCGCAGGACTGGAGTTTGCGCCGGTTTCCCCGGAAAGTTACAATGAAGATCTTACAGGGGAAAACCGTTATAAAGCTGCCAGGGCACAGTTCATCCTGAGTGCCATGGATAAGGGATATGATGTGAATACTCTTGTCTATCCTGTTCAGGCTGTGCGGTTTGGAAAAGATTTCACGATACTGGCTCTGGGAGGTGAAGTTGTCGTTGATTATTCGCTTATTGCAAAAAAGAGATATCCGAATGAAAATCTTTTTGTGGCAGGCTATTCCGGAGAGGTGCCATGTTATGTTCCTACGGTCAGAATTCTCAGGGAAGGTGGTTATGAGCCTGAAACGAGCATGATATATTATGGTATGCCGGGTCCTTTCTCTGAAAATGTTGAAGCAAAAATATTTTCAGCAATCGACATGGTTATGAAGAAGACAGGAGCAAGGCCTGTGACAAAAAATTATGACCCGGGATTCTGAACAGGGATTATTTTTTGATATTCAGAAGCTCCAGAAAACGCCCGTAAAAGAAGGTGTTGTCGTGAATGCCTGAAAATGATTCTGCCCCGGGGCCGAAGGAAAATACGGGTACCATTACGGCTGTATGACTGCCCGAATCGATGAAATTCGATTTCACAGTTCTTTTTTCCATATCGCCGCCTGTCAGTGTCAGCCCTCCCGTCTCGTGATCGGCTGTTACAACAATAAGGGTTTTTCCATCTTTTACGGCAAATTCCTTTGCCACCCCTATAGCCTGATCCATATCTATAGTTTCAGATATTGTGTAATCAAAGTCTTTTGCATGCCCGCCCCAGTCGATCATCGATCCTTCCACCATCAGGAAGAATCCGTCCTTGTCTCTGCTGAGTGTCTCGATGGCCTTCCTGGTCATCTCTGCAAGCATGCCTTCCCTGCCTTCCGAAGCTTTAGGCATATGCTCCTTAGCCAGCAGACCTGCAATTTTATCAGCGGTTGATTTTTTCAGATCTTCAAGTGTGTAAACTACATCGTAGCCCTGTTCCTTAAGGTTAATGGCAAGGTCCCTGCCGTCTTTGCGTTTACGGAAATGGTCTTCACCGCCTCCTATGAATACGTCGGCTGTGCTGTTTAAAAAGTCGGCAGCGATTCCTTCGTAATTGTTTCTCGATACATTGTGTGCAACGAATGAAGCCGGCGTGGCATGTGTTACCGAAGAGGTACTTACAATACCTGTTGCGAGTCCGTTCTTTTTGGCCATTTCGGTTATCGAAGTGAGAACAGTTGAATCGGGCGACATTCCTATCATTCCATTTTTAGTCTTGGCTCCGCATGAAAGCGCCGTTCCGCCTGCTCCAGAGTCGGTTACATAATTATTCGATGAAAAGGTATTATTGAATCCCGTATAGGGGAAAGATTCCAGTACAAGTGGCTTTTCACTTACCGACATCGCCGCGTATACCTGTGCAGTTCCCATTCCGTCGCCGATGAAAAGGATAATATTCTTAACCTCGGGACTGGACGAAGATGATTGCATCCTGTTTGCTGAACAGCCCGACAGTAAAACACCTGCCAGAATGATTAAACTTAAAAAAGGTTTGATTTTGGATATCATTGGTTTTATATTTTAAAAATCCGGTTTTTTGATGTGTCAAAGATACTTAAATGTTGTATCTTTTTGGCTGAATTTGTAAACACCGGATCATGAAAAAAGTTCATTCTGCATGAAGGTCTCAGGTTTCACTTTCATTCGCAACGCCGTTAAATTTGACTATCCTGTTGCTGAGGCCATAATGTCAATTCTCCCTCTCTGTGATGATTTTTACGTTGCAGCAGGAAATTCGGAAGACAACACTGAAGAGCTTGTTAAGTCGATTGATCGCGAAAAGATAAAGATCATCAGAACCACCTGGGATGACTCTCCTGAGATGAAGAAAGGAGGTAAGGTATTTGCATCCGAGACCGACAAGGCTTTCCGGGCCATACCCGGTGATTCCGACTGGGCTTTCTATATCCAGGGAGACGAAGTCGTGCATGAGAAATATCTCGATACCATCAGGGCTGCAATGGAAAAATGGAAAGACGACAGACAGGTTGACGGTTTGCTGTTCAACTACCTTCATTTTTACGGTTCCTATGATTATGTCGGTGTTTCACAGCGATGGTACAGGAGGGAGATAAGGATTATCAGGAACGACAAGTCGATATATTCATACCGCGATGCACAGGGCTTCAGAAAAGGCGAGAATAAGAAGCTTAATGTAAAGCCTGTCGATGCATATTTTTATCATTATGGCTGGGTTAAAAAACCAGAGATGATGATGAACAAGATCAGGAATACCTCGACTTTTTATGAGGACATTCCCTGGATACAAAAGATGACCAGGGGCAGCGTTTATGATTATTCGAGGATCGACGCACTGAAGATCTTTGAAGGAACACATCCCGCAGTTATGGCCGGCCACATTAAAAGAAAGAACTGGCAGTTTGAACATGATATCTCCTTCAACAGGTTTTCTCTGAAATACAGGGCGAAGCTGTTTCTCAAAAAATATCTGGGGATCAATACTTTTTATGAAAATTTCAGTATAATATAAGATGCTGTAAATCAAATACATTAAAACTTATGGTTATGAAAAAACTACTTCTGTCTTTTGTGGTCTTCGTTGCAGTCCCGCTCATTGTCATTTCGCAGGCAAAATTTAACGGGCTCGAGATGAATATGGGTAATCTCTACAGGCTCTCCGACGCTAAGTCGAGGTCGATAAGCCCCGAGAACTTCAGCGGTGAAAAAGGAAAAGGAGGCATGGCTGATCCGGCCGACAAGGATAAACCCAATACCGCAAATGCCTATAATGCAGCCCGCGACCTTGGACAGGGATGGAAAGTGAATCCCTATGTAAGAATTAAACCCGGGGAGACTTTTACCCTGGCCGACATTGAAGGACCCGGCGCCATCCAGCACATCTGGATGACCCCTGCGGGAAACTGGCGCTACAATATTCTAAGGATCTACTGGGACGATGAGAAAGATCCTTCCGTTGAATGCCCGGTCGGCGATTTCTTCGCCATGGGATTCGGTTCATACGCACAGCTTTCGTCGCTGGCAATCTGCGTCAACCCGGGAAGCGCTTTCAACTGTTACTGGACCATGCCTTTCAGGAAGCGCTGCAGGATAACGATGGAGAATACCGGTGATGCCGACCAGATGACTCTGTATTACCAGATCGATTATACGCTAACAGATGTGCCTGACGATGCAGCCTATTTTCACGCTCAGTGGCGGAGACAGGATCCTTCGGAAAACTCGGTATATACAATCGTCGACGGGATAAAGGGCAAAGGTCATTATGTTGGCGTTTACATGGCCTGGGAAGTGCACAATAACGGCTGGTGGGGTGAAGGTGAAATAAAATTCTTTATCGACGGTGATACTAAATTCCCAACGATCTGTGGAACCGGTACTGAGGATTATTTCTGCGGCTCATACGATTTTGACACCCGGAAGAAAAATGAAGCCGGTGTCGAACTTGTCAATTACACTGAATTCTGTACTCCCTATGCGGGATTGCACCAGGTTGTAAGAGGCGACGGTCATTACCAGGTCATGCAGCGTTTTGGAATGTACCGCTGGCATGTCATGGACCCTGTAAGGTTCGAAAAAGAATTTAAGGTAACAATACAGGATCTGGGATGGCACCAGGGAAGCCGGTATCTGCCTCAGAAATCTGACATTGCCTCGGTATGTTACTGGTATCAGACCGAACCACATGTAAAATTCCCGGCTGTTCCTGGCTGGAGAGGACTTGAAAATCATTGACATACATTAAACCATATACTATGAAGAAAGAGATAAAACGCCGCAAATTCATTTCCGATGCCTCACTGGCGACATTGGGTGCGATAGGATCTGCAGGATTCCTTTCATCGTGCAGTGAAAAAAAAGGAAGTAAAACTGAAGAGAAGCTTCCGGAACTGCTTACACAGGCTCCTGACGGAAGAGTGCTGAAGGCAGGACTTATTGGCTGCGGAGGTAGGGGTACCGGTGCAGCCGTTAACTTCCTGAACGCAGGTCCCAACCTTCAGATCACAGCCCTGGGCGATGTGTTCAGGGATAAGCTCGATCAGTGCAGGCAGAAGCTGAAGGAGCAGAAAGACGTAGAAATTGCCGATGAAAACTGTTTTATCGGTTTTGACAGTTATCAGAAAGTCATCGACTCGGATGTCGATGTTGTTCTTCTATGTACACCGCCTCATTTCAGGCCGGCCCACATTGAAGCAGCCATAAATGCAGGGAAGCATATATTTCTTGAAAAACCCTGTGCCGTTGATCCTGTAGGTGCAAGGTCGGTACTGGTTGCTGCCCAGAGAGCAAAGGAAAAAGGGCTTTGTATGGTCAGCGGGACCATAAGAAGAGTGCAGAAGGATTTCATGGAGACACGCCGCAGGGTTATGAACGGGGCCATAGGCGAGATAGTAAGTGCCCACGTCATAAGGAACGGAGGTTCACTGTGGGTAATAAAAAGAGAACCCGGATGGAGCGACATGGAATATATGCTCCGGAACTGGGCTAACTTCTGCTGGCTCTCCGGCGATCATATTGTAGAACAATTCATTCATGAGATTGACGTGATGAACTGGTACATAGGCAAAAACCCTGTGAGGGCGATAGGATGGGGCGGGCGCCAGCGAAGGATCACAGGCGACCAGTATGATTTCTTCAGCATAGAATATGTATATGACAACGGAATGCATACTCATTGCGCAGCCCGTCAGATAACAGGATGCAGCAACCTTACAAAACAATTCATAGTCGGGACTGAAGGATTTGCCAATGCCAACGGGAAGATATATAACCTGAAGGGAGAAGAGATATGGAAATATCCCAAACCTGAAGAGGGATCAACAGACGAAACATGGAAGGTGACAGACCCCTTCGTTCAGGAACATATCAACCTGGTAACAGGAATAAGAACAGGCAATACTGTCAATGATGCTGAGGCTCAGGCTTATTCAACGCTTATAACTGTAATGGGAAGAATGTCGGCCTATACGGGTAAGGATGTTACATGGGATGAGGTTCTGAACTCCGACATGCGCCTGGGTCCGAAAGTATATGAGTTCGGCCCTGTTCCCGGCATTCCCGAAGAAGTGCCGGTGGTGGGCATTCCTCCCAGATAAAGACAGTTAACAGTTACAAAAAATAAAATATATGAACAGACGTCAATTTACAAGACAGGCAGGGCTGGCATCAGCATTGATAGCATCGGCACCGCTGACAGGTTTCTCGTATATGGGTGCTCCACAGACAACGAAGATCGGAAAAGGAATAATGTGGGGGAGCATTGGTTACGGAACCAGTATCATGGAAAAGTTCCAGGCGGCCAAAGCTGCCGGTTTTGAAGGAGTGGAACCCAACAGCCATCTCGACAGAAGCGAAGTGCTCAAGGCTGCTGAAGCTACCGGGTTAAAGATCCCGAGTGTGTGCGGGTCACAGCACTGGAAGGCGCCGCTTTCACACGCCGATCCTAAAGTCAGGGAACAGGGTCTCGAAGCCCTGAAAGTGACAATTGAAGACGCAAAAGCCTATGGAGCCGACACCATCCTGCTCGTTCCGGGGCGCGTCGATGCAAACGTCAGTTATGATGACTGCTGGAAAAGAACTACTGAGGAGATAATGAAGGCAGTACCGCTTGCCGAGAGTTATAATATCCGTATCGCGATAGAAAATGTGTGGAACAACTTCCTCCTCAGTCCCCTCGAAGCAGCATATTATATCGATCAGTTCAACAGCCAGGCTGTAGGCTTTTATTTCGATTGCGGGAATGTGCTGGTGTATGGCTGGCCTGAACAATGGATAAGGATACTCGGGAATCGTATAGCGAAAGTTCACATCAAGGAATACAGCAAAAAGATTGCCGATACGCAGGGTAAATCGGCAGGTTTTAAAGTGAAGCTGCTTGACGGCGATGTAAACTGGACTGAGGTGATCAAAGCACTTGGCGAAATTGGCTATAGCAGCTGGGCTACCGTTGAGATGCCCGGCGGCAATACTCCCGAAGGACTCACTGATTTGTGCGATCGACTGGGTAAAATACTGGCAATTCAGGGTGCTGTGTAGGATCAGGTAATCATGTGTGGGGATATGCTCAGGCAATACTACACCTCTTGCCTCAGCTGGAACGGACTCTTTGTGAAAAGAAATTCGGCAATCTTACATATGTGTTAAAATAATTAAGAACTCACACAGAGGAAATCCGGAGGTTCACAGAGTGGCACAGAGGAAATCCGGTGATTCAAAGAGTGACACAGAGGAAATCCGGAGGTTCACAGAGTGGCACAGAGGAAATCCTCAGCGGAGTTCTGTGCTTCTCCTGCCTGCCTCCGTGTAAATTGTTACTATTAAATCAAATAACTTTAAAATATGAAACCGGGAAACATACTTATTTCTTTCATGATCGCTTTGGTGATCCTAATGTCATCATCATGTGGTAACAAAAACAAGAAGGGAGAGACAAAAAATGCAGAAGTCTGGAGTGTTGAAAAAGCACAGGAGTGGTATAATACGCAGGGCTGGCTCCGGGGATGTAATTTTATTCCCTCCACGGCTATCAACCAGCTGGAGATGTGGCAGGCCCAGACCTTTGACCCTGTAACGACAGACCGTGAACTCGGATGGGCCGGTGAGACAGGCATGAATTGCATGAGAGTTTACCTTCATCATCTTGCATGGGAAAGCGACAGGGAAGGTTTTAAGAAAAGGATGAATGAATACCTGAGCATAGCAGCCAAATACGGAATAAAAACCATTTTTGTTTTCTTTGACGACTGCTGGAACCCGACATACCAGGCGGGAACACAGCCGGAACCAAAACCCGGCATACATAATTCAGGTTGGGTGAGAGACCCGGGCGATCTGCTGTTCACTGATCCCGGAATTTTAAACGTGCTTGAGGATTATGTAAAGGATATTTTAACCGAATTCGGTGACGACGACAGGATTGTGCTCTGGGATCTTTATAACGAGCCGGGTAATTCGGACTACGGCAACAAATCACTGCCACTATTGCAGAAAGTCTTTCAGTGGGCAAGGGAGGCTGATCCTTCTCAACCGGTATCGGCAGGAGTATGGAGACATGATCTTAACGATCTGAACAGGTTTCAGCTAAATAATTCGGATGTGATCACCTATCATAACTACAGAGACCCGGAGAATCACCAGGTGATGATCGATTCACTGAAGAAATTCAACAGGCCACTGATCTGCACCGAATATATGGCAAGAAAGCATAACAGTATGTTTGCCAATATAATGCCTATGTTGAAGGAACAGAATATCGGGGCAATAAACTGGGGACTGGTTTCAGGTAAGACGAATACTATCTATGCCTGGGATACTCCCATACCTGACGGCTCTGAACCGGAGCTATGGTTCCATGATATTTTCAGGAATGACGGCAGGGCATACCGTGAGGAAGAAATTCAGGTTATCCGTGATCTCACAGGAGCGGGTAAGGAGTTATAAACCATGGCTCCCGGATTGGAATGATAAAATCGCAGATACTTACTACAGGAATCCCGGTTAATTACACCTCCCGTTGAAGTCTGTGGAGGGGGGGCAGGAATTATTTTTTCAGTTGACCGGAGCTGAGAATCAGAGAAGAGTCACAGCCACTTCAGCCCCTTTCCTTTCAGCAGACAGGTAGCCGGCATATATGGTGGCAATAGTGTCTGCCGCCAGTTTACTGTTACTTTCGAGTTGTTCTCCGAAAGCTGCGGTTCTGTAGAAAGCCTCCATTTCGTGCTGGTATCCGGTGAACCAGCTCTCGTCGGGAGATACCGATGACCATCCTTGTTTTGTCTCCGTCTTTTCTACAATATATACATCGCTGAAATGCCTTTCATCGGGCGTGTATGTCTGCATGGCATTATTCGGGCTTATGTTGCAGATGGTGCGGTGATTGTTGGTATTAACCTCTATCCAGTTATGAACCCCGCCCATTACAAGTTCGCTTGCAAATATGTCGGCGAATGTTCCGTCCCTGAAGATGATATGCATCTGGGCGAAGTCTTCGATGTCGGTATAAGTGGTCCGCAGATGACCTTCATCCCTGTATCCGGCCATACGGGTAATAGCATGTGTGCGTGCCGATATTGCTGCCGGTCGTATGGGATTTCCGTCCCTTGCTTTTCCTTCCACCTGTTTGAAGTAGAGGGCTGCTGACAGAGGATGGCATCCTTTTCCTATCATTGAGCCTCCGCCCGATAATCTCCATTTTCCGTATGACAGAGAATGGGATCCGGAATGTGATTCTTCGCCGTGGATCCAGAGTATCTGAGCTTTTGTTTTTTCGAGCATGTCCTTTTCCTTTATGACGGAGGGAGCATAAACCCAGTTCTCTGCATACATTATCCTGCCTTTGCTTTTCTTCTCGGCGTCGATCATGTTTCTGATGCTCTGGAGTGTCTTTTCAAGTCCTTCTTCACGCGAAAATGTGTCGCCATGGAATCTGTCGCTGCCGTCGCCGAAATATCCTGTAAAAGGTTTTTCCACCACAACATGTCTGTCTCTGGCAAGGGCAGATATCACAATTGGTTCGTGAGTTGATGGCGGAGTACAGACATGTATAACATCGGAGTTGTCGATCATCTCATCGATGCTCCCGAAAGCCTTAAGCTTACGTTGTCGGGTGAACTGATCGAGTCTTTCCGCTGTAGGTGAGTAAGCCCCGGTAATGTCAGTTTTTACGGAATGTACTCTTAGTAAGGCTTCGTAGTGAAACCTGGCTGCATAACCTGATCCTGCGAAACCTGCACGTATAATTTTTTCGGACATATAAGAGTTATTTTATTTTTTTAATACCCATGTTCCAAAGGGTGAAGCTGAAAATATCCGCATATTGTTCAATGGTTTTGCTAACGGGTGTTCCTGCACCGTGGCCTGCCATGGTCTCTATCCTGATAAGTACAGGGTCTTTGCCTGCCTGTTTCGACTGCAGATGGGCCGCGAATTTGAATGAATGGGCAGGGACAACCCTGTCGTCGTGATCTCCTGTTGTAACGAGAGTTGCAGGATATTCCACACCTTCTTTTATGTTATGAACGGGAGAATATCCAAGGAGATAGCGGAACATCCCGGGGTTGTCGTCGGCAGTCCCGTAATCGTATGCCCAGCCTGCGCCTGCAGTGAACTTATGGTAACGGAGCATATCCATGACACCTACCGCAGGAAGAGCAACCCCGAATAGTTCCGGCCTCTGAGTCATAACTGCACCGACAAGAAGTCCGCCGTTCGATCCTCCTCTTACTGACAGGTAAGCCGGGGATGTATAGTTGTTGTTTATCAGGTATTCAGCTGCGGCAATAAAGTCGTCGAAGACATTTTGTTTGTTCATCTTTGTCCCTGCAAGATGCCATCTTTCGCCGTATTCGCCACCACCCCTGATGTTCGGTACGACATATACACCACCGTTTTCCAGCCACCAGGCTGTTGTGATACTGAACCCGGGAGTTGAGGAGATGCTGAAACCTCCGTAACCGTAAAGCATTGCAGGGTTTTTACCGTTCAGGGGAGTGCCTTTACGGTAGGTTATTATCATCGGGACTTTGGTTCCGTCTTTCGATGTATAGAATACCTGTTCTGAGACATATTCATCTCCGTTGAAATCCACTGCCGGTTTTTTATACACAGATGCTTGTCCCGAAACGGGATCAAGCCTGTAAATTGAAGAAGGGGTGATGTAGTTTGTGAAAGAATAATAAATATCCCTGTCATCCGTTTTGCCGCTGAAACCGCCGGCTGAACCTATCCCGGGGAGCTCGATCTCGCGGATCATTTTGCCTGACCGGTCGTACTGGTAAACCTTGCTGATAGCATCTTTGAGGTAACTGGCAAAGATGTAACCGGCTCCTGTTGAAGGTTCAAGAACATTTTCAGTTTCAGCGATGAAGTCAACCCAGTTTTCCATCCCGGGATTTTTTGCATCAACGGTTACGATCTTCCTGTTAGGTGCATTGTGATTGGTGACGATAAACAACCTGGAACCTTCGTTGTCGATCACATAGCTGTCGCTGTCGAAATTGCCAGCTGCAACCATGAAAGGTGAATTTGCCTCTGACAGGTCCTTGATATAGAGCTCGTTGCCAGTTGTTGAAATTGAAGCTGTGACGACAAGATAGCGATGGTCCTCGGTGAGATATCCGCTGACATATCTTCTTTTCTGGTCGGAACCGAAAATGATCTTATCTTCTGATTGTCTGGTTCCGATTTTATGGTAATAAAGCTTATGGTGATCAGTCATTGCAGATAACTGGCTTCCGTCGGGTTTGTCGTAGGTTGAATAATAAAATCCTTCATTATCCTTCCATGCTATACCTGTGAATTTTGCGTCCACGATCGTATCGCCCGCAGGTTCTTTTGATATTGCATCCATTACAATAATTTTCCGCCAGTCAGATCCTCCTTCCGAGATCGAGTAGGCGAGGAGTTTTCCGTTTTTTGAAAAGCCCATTTCGCTGAGAGAGGTTGTCCCGTCGGCTGAAAAAGTGTTGGGGTCGAGGAAGAGCTCGGGTTCCTCTCCTTCTTTCTGCCTGTAATAGACATACTGGTTCTGGAGTCCGTCGTTTTTTGCAAAATAGATGTAATCACCTTCCCTGAAGGGCATTCCGAACTTCTCATAGTTCCACATCTGAGTGAGACGGTTCCTGATTGCTTCTCTGTAAGGTATGTTTTCGAGATACCCGAAAGTAACCAGATTCTGTGCCTTTACCCATGCGGCAGTTTCTTCCGACATGTCGTCTTCCAGCCAGCGGTATGGGTCCGGGACAGGAGTCCCGAATATCGTATCAACCACATCACCTGTACGGGTCGGAGGATAGGTCATTTCTTCCGGAAGGTTATCATTGCAGGCAGCCAGAAGTGCCAGAACTGAGACAAGAAAAAAAAGTTTTGCCATAGTAATTCATCATTAGTTTTAAAAATGCAGCGCAACAATGATCAAAATTAAGCATAATTGCAAAAAAATAAAATCTAATATTTGAGATTCTCGTTAATGATCAGTGCTATCATTTTCTGCCCTTCGGCATTAAGATGGACTCCGTCGGAAGTAAGCTGTCTGAAGACAGGCTCAAGGATATGACAGGTATTTATGAATATCACAGATTCCTCCTTTGCGATGATTTCAAGCTGCTTGTTAAGCTGTGAAACCCGTGCCATCCCTCCTGCATATTTCTCCCCTACCATTTCATCGGGACCAAATGGCGGCGGAGAAACAATATAGATCACGGGCCTGTTATTATGCATTTCTGTAATTTTTTTTACTCCGGCAATTAACTTTCTCATGTTGCCGGGGACTACATGAAGGGAATCCCTGAAAACAGCTTTACAGTCATTGGTGCCTATCATAAATATTATCCTGTCGATATGGCTTAGTTTTTCATATGCTGTATTCATATAGCCTTCAATATTTGATAGCGTATTGAGTGAGCTGCGGCCATTATTGTTGAAACCGATCGTATTTCCGGAGATGGAAATATTGAAGATGGTATCATTGGTCCGGATCTGTTTAAGCTGAGATACCCAGCCAAAGGGCAATGCTCCGTTCGAATCTCCGATCGTAAGGATATTAAGGGACTTGTTTTCTTGATTTCCGGATCTTTCCTTTTTTGATGAAGGGATGGAATTACAGCATGTTATTGTAACTAATGCTGAAAAAATCAAAAATGCAGGGAATTCGGGATACTTTATATTCATATTTTTATTTTTTCCAAGAATATATTTTCCAGCCTTTTTGCAAGGCAATTTTACGCAGTTTTTTTTGCGGGTTAATGCAAACCGGATTGCCGACAATTTTAAGGGCATGGAGATCGGCCATGGCATCACCATAATACCAGGCATCTTCAGCTTTACTGTTATTTTTTTCACAATAAGCTTTCAGCCTTACTGCTTTCTCCTGTCCGAAACAAAATTTGCCAGTGGTATTTCCGGTCAGGATGCCGTCAGAACACTCCAGTCCTGAGCAGATAGTATCATCCATGCCGAGATTAACAGCCATCATTGAGCAGAGGGGTGTTACTGTAGAGGAAAGTATCACAAGTCCTGCATTTCTCGTGCGGTGATATTCAAGTTCCTGTTTTACCTGTGAGTATACCGAAGGCTTAAGCTTAGTGCTGAAAACCTCCGAGCAGAGTTTCTCAAATTTTTCAAGGGGGACATTTTTGACCCAGCCGCCCATTTTTTCGATGGCTTTTTCGGGCCTGATAAGTTTCAGCCTGTAACCGGCCAGCAGCATTATTGCTTTGGCCATGTCTGTTTTCCGGAGCATGCCTTTTCTATAGGCAGCGGTGACAAGTTCTTTACCGCTTACCGAAGCTGTTATGGTATGGTCAAGATCGAAAAAAGCGTAATAGTCTTTTCTTTTCGTGTCAATTTCCGAAGAAGTGGTTTCCATCCTTGTTATAAATGATGTTCAGGGCTCCGGGCAGCACTTTAACACTGAATTTATCTGCAAAGCTTATTTCTCCGTCCACATGAAAGGGTACTTTTTCGGTGAATTCGATGTCAATTGATGGAGACTGGAAATAGTTAACTCTTTTATCGAGTATATGTTCTCCTTTCGGTACTTTCAGAAGCAGCCGGAAGCGCTGAATGAGATTAAGTCTCTTTATTGAACACACATCAAGAAGCCCGTCATTAGCCATAGCTTTTGGCGTGAGGAAAAAACCTCCTGCAAATCTTCGTCCGTTGGCAATTGTGTTGATAAAACAATCGGTTACATGATGATCATTGTCACTCAGTATTTTCATTCTTTTCTCCCTGAAGAAGAGGAGGGTCTTTATAATGTGCCAGATATACTTATGAGGGCCTCCCTTTTTAACTTCACCTGATTCCGAATAGTTCTCTGCAGCTACCTGGGCATCGAAACCTAGTCCCATGCCATTCAAAAATATTTTTTCGTTTACAATTCCGGCATCCATGGCGATGGTGTTAATACCGAAAAATGAATCCCATTCCTTTTCCCCGAAGCGATGAGGGAATCCGAGTATCTGGATGAAATCATTACCTGTTCCTGCGGGAATTATTCCCACGGTAACATTTTTTATGTCAATGAGTGGTCTGGCCATTTCGTTCATAGTCCCGTCGCCGCTGACACATATTATGTACCGGTATCCTTTTTCAACGGACTGTGCTGATAATTCCGTTGCATGTCCCGGTCTTTCGGTAAAGACAATATCAGCTTCCAGCGATCGGGTATTTATCTGTCTTTCAATTTCAGGAACCAGTGTCTTTGCAAAACCATTCCCTGCTATCGGATTGACAATAAAAATCCATTTTTCTGGTTTAACTTCACCCATCACAAGTTGGTATTAACCTTTATGCAACTTTGCTATAACCTCTGTGCGTCTCGTGGTTAATTTTTTTACCATATCACTAAGGATTACACCAAAGTCAAAAGGGAAATTATTAAACATTAAATAATTCTAACAATATGCAGATTCAATGACGTTTTTAACGGCATCAATTATTTCTTCATCACTTCTGTCTATAAGCTCTTCCCGGGGAATAGGTTTATGAATAATCAACTCAAGTCTGGATCCAAAATTGATATAAAACCTGTTTTTGGGTTTGAGGTCGTAAAAACCTTTTAAAGTGATCGGCAGTATCCCGATCTCCCTTGTCCGGAAAAGGTAAATAAAGCCTCTGTAGAATGGACTAATCCTTCCGTTAAGTGTGCGGGTGCCTTCCGGGAATATGGCAATAGACCGGTCCTGGGTTTTTGCGACCAGCTGCTCCAGCATTTGGCGTGTGTTTTTTATTGTCGGTTCCTTAAACGGAATGTATTCAATGAGTTTCAGGTAACTTCTGAATACAGGAATTTTCATTAGACGTTCATGCCCAAACCATGAAACTTCCGGGTATAATGATGCAATTGCAATTATGTCAAAAAGGCTTGAATGATTTGCTATCAGAATATACTTATCTTTCTTGTTAACGTTTTCCTTTCCTTTGACACGAAGTCTTGTGAACATTATAATGAATACCGACTTTGCCCAATATTTCACCATCACCTGTACAGGCTTCCTGGCATTAAACCATGAAAGGGGGATAACCAGAAGTACACCAATTGCTGTGTATATATAAAGAAGTCCAAAAACTGGTACTGTCAGTATTTTTTTTATTCCTGAAGGCATCTTTAGAATTTATTTTATAGAGGCAAAGTAAATCTATTTTATTAATATTCAATCTTTACCTGCTTTTTAAGATATTCCTGTCTTTATTTGCCAGAATTGCTTACGAATGCAATATGCCGGCTGTCAGGTGCCCATGAAGGTACGTTTATTGTCCCCTGTCCACCGTAGAGATACGTAATCACTGCAGGTTCACCACCATCAGCAGGCATCATCCTGAGCATTACTTTTTTATATGAGGGGTGAGAGTTTGGTTCAATATCTGGAGGATAGGAGAGGAATACAACCCATTTACCATCAGGTGAAACATGGGGGAACCAGTCGTTATAATCTTCAAATGTCATCTCTTCCCGTCCCGTACCGTCAGGAGCCATTCGCCAGATATGCATCCTGCCGTTATGATTTCCGTTGTACCAGATATATTTTCCGTCAGGAGAATATTCACATCCGTCTACATGTTCTCCCTCCTTAATATCAGTCAGGGCAAGCTCCTGCCCTCCCTTTATGGAGTTACTGTAAATATTATAAACCGGATTGTTATTTCGTTTTGCTACATATATAACCTTCTTATCGTCCGGGGACCACCCGTGCCAGTAGGATGGTGTCTCCGGGCTTATCATTTTCGGTGTTCCTCCCTTAAGTGGAAGAACATATACTGTTGAACCTCCTCCCGGCATTCCTTCACGCTGGTGGCTTATTGCGATATTTCTGCCGTTAAAGGAGATCCCGTGGTCATTGTTTATCCTGTCGGCAAACCCGGTGTTAAGCTTAACAGGTTCTCCTCCGGTCAGAGGAATGGTATACAGAGAGCCATCCATATTAAAGAGCAGATGTCTGTTGTCCGGCATCCAGTTTGGTGCTTCAAATCTTCCCGGGTCTTCGTGAATAACAACTCTTTTACAGTCAAAGACATTCATTATCTCGAGACGGGAACCCAGGTAACCGCTCTTCCCGGGATCGTAATCATCCCGTACAGGTCTGTCAATTCTTATGTTCCAGACGGATGCCTCTTCAATTACCTCAGGGTTATGTGAGCAGATGAAAACGCCGGCGAGTATTTCGTCAGGCAGTCCGTACATCTCATATGATCCTATATCTTCCATCGGTTTCCCCGTTTGTGCCGCTCTCATGTAAATGATCCTTCCGGACCTTTCAATCTGGAGTACGTTATAATGGGATCCTTTTGCAAACACCTCGTCTTCAGGGTCTTTCATGAGTGCTCCATCAAAATCCCTCCATTGCAGGACTGTCAGCCCGTCGCCATGAACCACAGCCGAGATATGGCAGGAACTATCGGATTCAGATGCCCTGAGCATGATTCCTGTCTTCCTGTGAGCTTCGGTCCCTCTGCCTTCGAACTTGAAGTTTGCTGTAATGATAAAATCACCCTTGATCTTATTGTACATGTAGTGAAATTCATCTCTTTCGAACCAGATATTGTATCCCGACCCCCTCATGAGATAAGTCTGAGTTTCCTGAGTGTAGACGTATGAACCAGGATTTTTCGGATTACCGATATCTGATTTTTCCTGTAAGACACCGGACCGCTGTGCATTCACAGCAAAAATATTCGCTGTAAAACATAAAATAAGGAATAATTTAGTCTTCATTTTCAGTACTATTTGCTTCTATTTGAGATACATCATACAAAATCCTGTAACCAGAAACCAGCTATCGACAACTCCATAGCACTTCATTTTTTTATTTAATTTTCATTGCAATCGGTTGCATAATTAGAAAAATAATGACTTATTTTGGTAAATTTCAGCTTCATATTCAGAACGGCTGGTTTATACTGAAAATAATAGAGCATATCATTAATTAAAGATAATAAGAAATGAGTGAACTTCTTACACAGTTGTCATATTGTGTCGAATTCGGAAAGATCGACAAAGCATCTCCTTATCCTCCCAACCTGAAAGGTCAGGAGGGAGCTGACGAAATAGCCAGGCGGGCACTCGATGAGGGAATTAAACCCGATGAGATACTGGATAAGGCCCTCATCCCTGCGATGGCAATAGTAGGCGACAAATTCACCAAAAAGATCATCTATGTGCCGCAGATGCTGATGGCCGCCAAGGCAATGAGCAGCGCCATGAAACACCTGAAGCCATATTTTCAGTCGGGGGAGACGAAAAGAAAGGGGAAATTCATAATCGGTACCGTATCGGGAGACCTTCATGATATAGGTAAAAACCTGGTTGCCATGATGATAGAGGGCGCCGGATGGGAAATAATCGATCTGGGGGTGGATGTAAATACCGATAAATTCCTGAAAGCAATAAATGACAATCCCGGGGCTGTTGTCGGATTATCAGCCCTCCTTACGACTACCATGGAACACATGAAGAAGACTGTGGAAGCCATAAAGGGAAATTATTCGGGAGTGACTACGCTTGTAGGCGGAGCTCCCGTTACCATGGATTATTGTTTGAAAATAGGAGCCGATTTTTATTCTCCTGACCCACAGGGTGCTGTTAATTATCTTAACCAATTTGCTTTGAAATGATAACGACGCTGAAAGGAACGAATACCGAAGTGAATATAAATACAGCCGGACCTGTGGTAATAATCGGCGAGAGTATCAATCCTACACGAAGGAAGAAACTGGTAACAACGCTTCAGGAAGGTGATTTCAGCTTTGTTCTCGAACTTGCAGAAAGCCAGATAAAAGCCGGAGCCGATGTGCTCGACGTAAATGTTGGCTTCCCCGGTGTCGACGATGAAAAGCTTCTTCCGGAGACCGTAAGGGTGCTCCAGGATAATATTGACGTACCCCTGTGCCTCGATTCCCCGAATCCCCGTGCCATTGAGGCAGCACTGAAAGTTGCCCGCGGAAAATGTCTCATCAACTCGGTAAATGGAGAAGAAAGATCACTTGCCGCTCTTCTTCCGGTAGCTAAGGAATACGGTGCCGCAATCATAGGCTTATGCATGGACGATGACGGAATAACACACGATCCGGAAAAACGTCTTGCCATTGCAGAAAAAATAATCGAAAGAGCGCTTAAAACAGGGATAAATCAGGAAGATGTGGTGGTTGATCCGCTGGCTATGGCTGTAAGCGCCGATCCGAATGCCTGCCTTGTCACCCTTGAGACAATCAGGCTGGTGCATACCAGGTTGGGACATAATATCACACAGGGTGCAAGCAACATCTCATTCGGTCTGCCCGACAGGGAGTCGTTGAATGCGGCCTTCATGACCCTTTCGATATTCAACGGTCTTACATGTCCCATCGCCAATCCCGAGAAGATCACTGCCGCAGTGAGAGCTACGGATCTTGTCCTGGGGAGGGATGATTTTGCAGTACGCTTCGTTGAGTATTTCCAGAGCCGGCAGCCGATACAATACTAATTGTCCATATAATGTCATCGTTGAAACCTGCACGAAGATGGCAGCCTGCATTTTATCCGTTTAAAAAGGAAAAATTTGCACGGAGACTGCTAGCCCGGATCGAACTTGCTGTAAAGGGACCTCTTTTCGGATGCAGGATGTGCGGTAACTGCCTTTTGCAGGAGACCGCTTTCATATGCCCCATGGAGTGTCCCAAAGGTCTGAGGAACGGCCCCTGCGGAGGAATTACCCCTGAAAAGAACTGTTATGTCGACGAAACAAGAAAATGTGTCTGGTACGCCATATACGAAAAGTCCCTGAGGATGGGGAGGGAAGATAAACTGCTGGAAGTGCTTCCTCCTCTCGACTGGAGTAAAGTTGGAACCGACACCTGGGGGGACGTAATACGGCAGGTACGGAATGTTGGCACGGGAAAATTTTTCGGGAGCTTATTCATAAAAGACAGGCGAAAAAGCAATATTGTCTGGGAAAAGGTTTTCAGGACTATACGGCAGCCTGAATGGTGGAACGGCGATTCTGAATATCACCCTCCTCTTCCTCATGAACCCGTTTCAGAACTGGAAAGAAAATTGCAAAATGGCGATTTCGTTGTAGCAACGGAGGTTACACCTCCTCTCAGCGCAAATTCACCGAAAATAATACGCGACATAGAAAAAGTAAAGCCATTTGTTTCTGTTGTAAACTTTACCGATTCTTCATCAGCAATACCCAAAATGTCGAGCATATCATGCTCCAGTCTTGCCGTCGATCTGGGTGTGGAACCGGTTTTGCAGATAGCTGCACGGGATACAACACGAAACGGTTTGCAGGCTGCCGCCATCGGTGCCAACACCCTGGGAATAAAGAATATCCTCTGTGTTACCGGCGATAATCCGGTTATCGGACCGATACCTACGGGACCGATGAATTTTGTGGATGTCGATTCTGTTCAGATGCTGTGGATACTCCGTCGTATGCGTGACGATGCCGTATATCTCGACGGAAGGAAGATCAAAATACCCCCTCAATTATTCCTCGGGGCGGCAACGACTCCTTTTGCTTCCGAACCAAAACTACAGGCAATAAGGGATCAGAAAAAAGTAAACGCAGGAGCACAGTTCTTTCAGACAAACCTGATCTTCGAACCCGGACGACTTGATGCCTGGCTTGAGGAACTCGACAAAAGAGACGTTCTCAGTAAAGTTTACATTCTGGCCGGTGTCGCACCTCTGAAAAGCTGCAAGGTTGCACAGTATCTCAATTCCAGGGTGCCGGGCGTAGTCCTTCCTGCTTATATTATGAAACGTATGGAGAAAGCAGGCAGAGGAGAAGCGGAGGAAGGAATACAGATAGCCCTCGAAGTAATTGATGCACTTAAGAATAAGAATGGAATTAACGGGATTCACCTGATGACTATGGGTTGGGAGGATGTAGTGGAGCGGATCGTAACGGAATCAGGGTTGTCCGGGAATAATGGCTGATTTTCGTGTCTGCGTGGTAAAAAAATGAACCACAAAGACCTCAAAGGATATCACAAAGGATTAAGTAAATTAGAATAATATAATTTGACTGGAAAGACTTTTCAGTTTGAGTTCAGGGATCTGAATATCAATGTGGATAATATTGAAAGAGCAATGGGTTACCCTGAAGGAGAGTCGCATGAGGCAATATATGACATCGTTGTTAAAGTAATGAAGCAGGTTGAAGCCATTTGCGATCTGAAGGCAGAATACAGGATCTTTAACGACATATCATACGATGATGCTAATCGAAGAATAACAGTTCAGAGGACAGTTTTAAATACAGGTAAGATTATTTACCGGCAGATAAAAAAGTCTGATGCCCTTGCCCTTTTTGTATGTACTGCAGGCAGGGAGATCGAAGAAAGAAGCCGTACCGCAATGAGGGAATCTGATGTTCTGGAAGGATATATATACGATATTATCGGCAGTGCTGCCGTAGAAGCAACAGCCGAGCTGATGCAGGATGAACTGGAACATTTCATGAAGTCCTCAGACCTGAAGATAAGCAACCGGTTCAGTCCGGGTTACTGCGGATGGGATGTGGCCGAACAGCATAAGTTGTTCGGCCTGATACCTGATAACTATTGTGCTATCAGTCTTACTTCCTCGGCATTGATGGATCCTGTAAAATCGGTGAGCGGGATAATAGGAATTGGCCCCGATCTGAAACGTCAGGCCTCTACCTGCAGATTTTGTGACATGAAGGATTGTTTATACAGACGCCAGGACTAAAGAATTATCCTACATCATACCAGGAGTATGAGAATAAGCTGATCAAAGGCGAAACATATGAAAACAAATAACCATAATACATACACAGCGATGAAAACAAAATCCATTATCAGGGGCCTGGAAGCATTGAGTCTGTTGCTTCTGCTTTTTATGACTGTGCTTCCTCTTACTGCCCAACAGAAATATGAGCTCCCTTATCAGGATCCGTCACTGTCGGTTGATGTACGTGTTGACGACCTCATCGGACGCATGACAGTTGAAGAGAAGATCAGCCAGATGATGAATTCGTCACCTGCTATCGAGAGGCTGGGTATTCCGGCTTACGACTGGTGGAACGAATGTCTGCATGGTGTTGCAAGGGCAGGGCTGGCGACGGTATTTCCACAGGCAATAGGACTTGCAGCCACATGGGATGAAGATCTCTTTTTCAGGGTGTCGACAGCGATATCGGATGAGGCAAGGGCAAAACACCATGAATTTGTCAGGAACGGCCAGAGACGCAGATATCAGGGTCTTACGTTCTGGACACCCAATATAAATATCTTCAGAGACCCCAGGTGGGGAAGAGGCCAGGAAACTTACGGGGAAGATCCTTTTCTGACAGGGAAACTGGCTGTCCAGTTTGTAAAAGGACTTCAGGGTGACGATCCGAAATATTTTAAAACCATAGCAACTCTTAAGCACTATGTGGTACACAGCGGACCTGAGCCGGAAAGGCATTCGTTTGATGCCCTGACTGATGAAAGGGATTTCAGGGAGACATATCTTCCACAGTTTGAAATGGGCATAAGAGAAGGGAAAGCCTATTCGGTAATGTGTGCATATAACAGGTACAACGGGGAAGCAACATGCGGAAGCGACGACCTTCTTAACGGAATTTTAAGGACTGAGTTTGGATTTGACGGCTACATTGTTTCCGACTGTGGTGCCATTAATGACATTTACCGGGGACATAAGCTGGTGGGGACGGCTGCGGAAGCATCGGCACTGGCAGTAAAAACAGGGACCGATCTTGAATGCGGATCGGCATACAGAAACCTGAAGGAAGCACTGGAGAAGAACCTTATAAGCGAAAAAGAACTCGATGTGTCTCTCCGGAGGTTGTTTGTTGCACGCTTCCGCCTCGGAATGTTCGATCCGCCTGCTATGGTGAAATGGGCATCAATTCCATACAGTGTAAATGATTCGGAGCCGAATAAGAAACTGGCAAAGGAAACCGCTCTCAAATCAATAGTCCTTCTCAAAAACCAGAACAGCATCCTTCCTCTGAAAAAAGATGTAGGAACCATTGCTGTCATAGGTCCTAATTCCGACCAGTCCTTCGTTCTTCTCGGCAACTACAACGGTGTACCTTCCGATCCGGTTACTCCTCTCCGGGGTATCAGGGAGAAAGTTGCCGGGGAATCGGAGGTGCTATATGCTCAGGGATGCAACTGGGTTGCAGGAATGCCAAAGCAGAAGCCTGAAGAGGAACTTAAGGCTGAAGCTCTTGAAGTGGTAAAAAAAGCCGATGTCGTTATAATGTGCATGGGTATCACACCCCGCCTGGAGGGCGAAGAAATGAGGGTGGCTATAGATGGTTTCAGGGGAGGTGACAGGACAAGGATCGACCTTCCTGATGTTCAGCAGGAGCTGATAAAGGCTGTCCATGCAACAGGTAAGCCCGTCATCCTTGTTTTGCTCAACGGCAGTGCCATTGCTGTTAACTGGGAGAATGAAAACATCCGGGCAATAGTGGAAACATGGTACGGAGGCCAGGCTGCAGGCGAAGCTCTTGCTGATGTAATTTTCGGCGATCACAATCCTGCCGGTCGTCTTCCTGTCACTTTTTACAAATCAGTGAATGATCTGCCTGATTTCTCCGATTATAAGATGGATAACAGGACCTACCGTTACTTCAGGGGAGAGCCTTTATATCCGTTCGGCTATGGTCTGAGTTACACAAGCTTCAAATACAGCAAACTGAAGGTTGCAAAGACAGTAAAATCGGGTGAAAACCTCAGAGTATCAGTAAAAATTCAAAACACAGGTGGTATGGCAGGTGATGAGGTTGCACAGCTTTATGTTTCGAACCTCGAAGCCGACGTACCAGTGCCCCTGAGATCGTTAAGAGGTTTCAAACGTATTCATCTTAAGCCCGGAGAGAGCAGAACAGTGAGTTTCGAGGTGGCAGCCGATGCTTTTACAGTTATTGACCTTAACAATAAGAGAGTCGCGGATCCCGGGCAGTTCCTGATAACTGTCGGTGGAAGGCAGCCGGCAAAAGTTACTTCTGACAAGGAAGAAGGAATACTTAAGAAAATGGTTAAAATGATATAAGCGCAAAGGGAAGCTCAGCTTCCTCTGCGCTTATAAAAACTGTTTTAAACAGCCCGCAATGGTTTTATAACAGGCAAGCCGTTATCTGGTGTCTACTTTGTATTCCTGTATTTTTCAAAGTTCCCTTTAATATCGGCTTCCTCATGTGTTCCTCCGTGAACGAGTACCCGGTAACGCAGCCTGAGGGATGTCCCTTTCTGCATTCTGGTATCGGTACCGTTCTCCGGCCAGTACATAGGGGTAGGAGAGATGAATCCGTAATCGCGTGTAAACCATGGAGATGGATACCAGGGATTTGAAGGGTGTTGCATTATTACAAGACCTTCAGTTGCCTTACCTCTTTTTCCGTAGAAATCGATCCACGCAGAACCTTTACCGAAAGTGGCCTTTTCACCCTGAATTCCTTCGGCGTTGATCATTGTGCCGCCGTTGGTAACCGAGATATCTGCAGCCAGTCGTGCGCTGAAAAGCGAATGGTTTGTTTTCCTGATAGTAACATCCATTAACATTTCCATAGTGATGTCTACATCTATCTGAGTCATATTTGCTGACGGAGCCGTGATGGTAAAAATACGTTTGTCCTTTACAGGTGATAAAGCTCCGGGTCTGCTCCAGATACATTCATCGGTGATGATAACCGTGTCGCCTCCCTGTTTCAATATTTCCGCATTGACAGATATTATCCTTCCGCGTTCGAGTCCCTCCTGCCAGTAATTTCCTCCGTTCACCATGTCGCACCCGAAGAAGAGAGAGCTGTGATGCGGATATACGGCATTTCTCATGGAAGTGACTGAACCCCCTGATATAGGTCCGTTTACCGGGTAGAAGAAAGGATATTTCTCATCTTCGGAAAAAATATAGCTGGTGAAGAACTTCCCGTTAACGGAGACGTTTATTTTTGATCCGACCTTAACGGCAGTAATTTTTGCTCCCTGCAGGGACAGGGTAAAAACTGCCCCTGCGAGGATAAGCATTATGACTGTAAGAGATTTTCTCATAATCCTTTAATGTAATTGGTGCCATAGGGTGCTCTCTGTGGCCTCGATAACATTGAGTTAGCTTCCTTGTCGTTTATGAATTTCTCGGCTTTTGGATCCCAGGTGAGTTTTCTGCCAAGTGTCATTGCAATATGTGTAAGCAGACAAACAGAGCAGGCATAATGGCCTATATCGACAGGGGAAACGGGATCCTTCCGCGATTTGATACAATCGAGCCAGTTGCCCTGCTGATGGGTGCTTACATAAAGATGGAGCTCATTTTCCCCTATTGGTGTCATAAGTTTGGGATCGCTGGCTGAAAGGGGAGGATTGCTCTGTCCCTGAGGGATGGGATCGCTGTCGGTGGCTCTGTAGTTGCCTCTGGTAACGAAGATCCAGCCGTCGGAACCTTCATAGCGTACACCATTGGGGAAACCGCCGCTGGTGTACATCGTTACTCCGTTGGCATACTCGGCTTTGGCCATGAAATCGCCGTGAACATCCCACAGTCCTGATTTCGGGAATTCAGCTACAGCCTGGTAGGAGATGGGAGTTGTAAGTTCTGTATCCATACCCCACATTGCTGAATCATAGTGATGCTGACCCCATCCTGTTATCATTCCTGCACCGAATTGTTCGCATCTCAGCCAGCCCGGACGTCCGAAGTCTTTCTGAGGATGAACCCTTGTCTCTGTGTAGTATACTTCAGGTGTTGAACCCAGCCACATGTCGTAGTTGAGGTTTGCCGGTATCGGCATCTCGGGCTGTTCGGGTCCCGGGGGATCACCCGGAAGTCCAATCTTCACAGTATGCAGTTTTCCGATCCTTCCGTTTCTGACCAGCTCGGCTGCTACCCTGAACTGCGCGCTCGACCGCTGTTGCGTTCCTACCTGGAGTATTATTTTTTTACGTCTTACCACGTCCACGAGCTGACGACCCTCAACAATGGTAAGAGAAGTCGGTTTTTCGAGGTATATGTCTTTTCCGGCAAGGGCAGCTTCAATTGCAGGCTGGGAATGCCAGTGGTCAGGGGTGGTGATCATCACTGCATCTATCGACTTGTCGAGAAGCATCTCCTTATAATCACCGAACTGTTTCACGTTGGAATAGTTCTGATTTTCCGTCCTCCTGGCATAATAGTCGTCGATCATCTTTTTGCCCAGGGCCATCCTGTTTGAATCGACATCGGATACTGCAACGAACTGGCATGTATCGTATCTCAATGTGCCCATAACATCACCTCTTCCCTGCC
>JAFGXX010000187.1 GCA_016936435.1 Bacteroidales bacterium | reverse complement strand
ACGCCACGAGTATCAGGCATAGTAGATGATGATGATATCTGTAACAACACTTTAATCACATATACACTTACATCTCCTACAATTGCAACAGTTGGAGTAAGATTCAATGTAAATGTAATCAACAATTATCCTTCTGAGATAAGCGGACATTCAAATCAATCGAACATTGCCGGTCCGTTCACCCATAGTGAAGCACTATCCAATTCAGGTGACACCGCCAGATTGATAATGTACGTTATTTCACCATTCCTGCTGGATGGAAATAACAATCCGAAATGTCCGGGAATAAATGACACAATAAAAATATGGGTAAATCCTACTCCACGTGCCACGCCGGTCAATGCCATTCCGGAGATGTGTTACGGCGAGTCGACAATGATAACACTCAGATCGCCGACGGTGATGACTTCAGGTGTAATAGAATTCAGTTATAATACAACGGTATCAGATCCGGGTATAGTTGGTGATATGCCGGTACAGGTCAATCGGCCCCAGGGCGAGCAGCTTATTTTTGATTATGAGAATAATACCGACACAATTCACTCCGTGTTTTATCATATCACTCCGGTAAATAATATTTCCGGATGCCCTGCCGGCCCTGTAAATACACAGGAAGTCATGGTTCATCCTCATCCTTTACAGAGTATGGCGCCCACGGTTCTGTTTACCTGTTATGGAGGCAGCAACGGTATTTTAACTTCAGTCCTGTCAAGAAACACCAAACCTCATAAGATATTCTGGGACAGGCCTTCTTTAGGATTTGGTGATACCACTTACTATACTGATGAGAACATTGATGAACTTACAATACGCTATACAGGCCAGTACACTGTGACCGTAACAGATGCCTTCGGGTGTGAGAATACCAGCCAGATGGAGGAAATTGTTGGCGTAATATTCCAAAGCCAGTTACAGGTTATTGAATATCCCACTGGCTATGGTACAACATGTCCTGATGAAAACACCGGTCGACTCTATCTTTGGGAAGACCAGGGATCGACAGGTTCTCCGCCTTTTGACTACTGGCTTGTTCATAACAGCACCGACACCATTGTGACCGGTATCTTCCCAGATAAGGATGTGCCACACATACTCGAAAACCTTCCTCCCGGCCACTATGAGTTGTTTGTAAGAGATGCCAACGGATGTCTGAATGAAATGACACATCCCCAAGCATATATCATTCCTCCTCAACCTGTTATTGTTACCTTTGAAAGTACTGAATACGCAGGAGGATACAATGTTTCATGCCGTAATTACAATGATGGTAATGTATGGGTTAGTTCCGTAAGCGGTGGAAATCCGGGAGGATATACCTTTGAATGGTATGATTCAGACTGGAATCTCCTTATCAATAATGATACACTTGCCAACGTCCCGGCCGGTAAATATTATCTTGTTACCTCAGATGTATACTGCAGCAAAGTCGACAGTGTTGAGCTGATACAGCCACCGGGTATGGATCTCGTATCATATGATCTTCATTACACTTCAGATTCCGCATACAACATATCATGTTACGGAGGCAATGATGGTAGCATAAACATTTATGTAACAGGAGGATCAGGACAATTATCTTATTTCTGGACCGACAGTGCATCATTTACTGCATCCACTCCTGCAATAACGGAACTGAAAGCAGGAACCTATGTTTGCCTGGTAACTGATGAAAACGGATGTGTTCTGAGGCTCTTGCCAGATTCTGAGTTACCCGGTTTTACTCTTACGGAGCCTGATCCATTAGAAATAACAGGAAACCTGTCTTTGTCTGCTTCAGGGCATAATATAAATTGCTCGGGAGGTACGGGTTCCATTGATATTTCTGTAACAGGTGGCAGCGGTCCAGGAACATATCTTTACAGCTGGAGTTCTGAAACCGGATCCGGAATTGTCGAGGGGGATGAAGATCAGATGGGTCTTACTGCAGGCAAATACACATTGAATGTAACTGATATTTATGGTTGTCCTGCACAGTATGACACAACTCTGACAGAACCTCTTCCGCTTATCTCAACTCTTGAACCTAAGCATATTACCTGTGCAGCGCCAGGACTTGATAATGGTGAGATCGATCTTACTGTAAGTGGAGGGGCTTCTCCTTATTCATATCTGTGGTCAAATTCTTCTGCTTCAGAAGATCTGACGGGGCTTATCACAGGAGAATATTCAGTTATGATAACTGACATAAACGGGTGTCAGCTTACTGATACCGTCACAGTTAATCTTCCTCCGGATGTAGAATTTGCCTATACGATGTCTGATCATAACGGCAACGGTTTTAATATAAGCTGTTACGGCGGTTCTGATGGATCAATAAGAGTTACACCCACCGGCGGGCTTGCTCCGTTTGAATATAACTGGACAGGACCATCCGGATTCACCTCTTCCTTGCCGAATCTGACCGGATTAAGTGCAGGTGAGTACACTCTTCAGATCGTAGATTCGAATTATTGTACCGTGGATACAGTCTTTAATCTGAATCAGCCTGGTGAACTTGGTCTTACATTCGAGCCTTCGCACAGCATTACCGGAGACTATAATATCAACTGTGCCGGAGAAAGTACCGGGTCAATAAATGTTACTACGGAAAACGCTGTTGGAGATGTTTCATATCTTTGGTCCGACGGTGGAACAACACAATTAAGGGAGAACATCCCGGCAGGAACCTACAGCGTAATTATTACAGACTCCAATTTCTGTATTGCCCGCGACTCAATAACTCTTACTGAGCCTGATTCAATTATACTCGCATTCAGTGTTAAACAACCGTGGTGTCCCGATAAACCTGACGGAGAGATCAGACTTGATCCTTCAGGCGGTGTTGTGGGGACTGATTACACTTATTTGTGGTCCGATAATTCAACTTCGCGCAACCTGACAAATGTGCCCGCAGGATGGTATTCTGTTACTGTTTCAGATATTAACGGGTGTGAGGTAAGAGATTCACTGAATCTTAAACCGGTTAAAGAGGTGTGTCTGATAATTCCAAACGCTATTTCACCAAACGGCGACCTTGTAAATGATATATGGAATATAGGTGAAATTGAACTTTATCCGGAGATTGAGATAAAAATATTCAATCGCTGGGGTATTCTTGTATGGAATTCTGAGAAGGGATATCCTCAACCCTGGGATGGCAAGAGCAGAGGAAATCCACTTCCAATCGATTCTTACCATTATATAATAGATCTGCATAACGGAACGAAACCATTGATTGGAAACGTGACTATAGTACGATAAAATATTACTATATTTATTAACCTGTGAAGAGAATAGCTGTAATAACTGTAATATTTCTTCTGATCCCCTTAGTCGCACGGGCTCAGCAGCTTCCTCTTTACAGTCAGTACCTGTATAACAAATTCCTTATTAATCCTGCTGTGGCAGGCAGTGACGGGTATACAAGCTTCAATCTTACTGCAAGGGAACAATGGGTGGGTTATTATGGTGCACCAAGAACCTTTTCATTCAGTGCTCAGGCACGCTTGCTGAAGAGAAGTTATATTATCAGGCATAAAAGGCCGGGAAGAACTGTTTATCGTCCATCCACTGACGGAAGAGTGGGGCTTGGAGCTTATATTTTCAGCGACAGGAACGGACTGATTCAGCGTACAGGCTTTCAGGCTGCTTATTCATACAATATCTGGCTGCAAAACGAAACACAGATGTCAATGGGGCTTGCCTTTACAGGCTATCATTATAAAATCGATGAAAAACAGATCAATTTTGAAGATCCGAATGAGCCATGGTTAAATGATAATCTGAGGCGGGGTATTTTTGTTCCTGATGCATCAGTAGGCTTCTACCTTCTTAATGCCAGGTATAATGTAGGATTCTCTGCAGAACAGCTATTCAGGGCAGCTGCACGGGTGGGAGAGGAAGCCTACAGAAACTACAGGCTCGACAGGCATTTCTATCTTTTCGGCTCCTATTTCTTTGAACTGACATACAGACATGAACTACAGCCTACTATTCTATTTATGATGTCGGAACAAATACGGCCACAGGCAGATATTGGTCTCACTTACAATTTTGAGCAGACTTTCTGGGCGGGACTTGCGTACCGTACCAGCGGTGCTCTCGTAGCCAATCTTGGAGTGAAATATCAAAATATTTTTATTGGATACGCATTCGATTTCACCCTGCAGGAAATACAGAGAGTAACCTATGGTACTCATGAAATAACCATGGCGTTGAAATTCGGTGACAGTGCCAGGAAATACCGCTGGCTTGACCGCTATTAGTGGCTTTCAGGTAATTTATTAAGAATGTAGACAAGGGAACTGCTCTTCTTAATGTTCCAGATGCTTTTAAAGAAGAACCATGAGCCTTTTATAATCCCTTTGATAAGATAAAACTCAGATCCTCTGTACTTTTCACTCAGAATAGAGATATAAAAGACATCTAGGGGAAGTCTTCGGATTGCTTTAATCTGAAAGCCTGAATTACGAGCAAAAATATTAAATGATGCCGGAGAGAAATGCCATATATGCCGTGGAACATCCAGTGCAGCCCAGAACTTTTTGTAATGATCCGAATCAAATGAACTGCAATTTGGCAATGCGATGACACATTTACCGGTACTTTTCAGCAGACGTTGGATTTCCGAAAAAAATGCTTTTGGATAATGAAAATGCTCCAGAACATGCCAGAGTGTGATACAGTCAAAACTGCTGTCGGGCAGAGACACAATATTTTGTGGAGAGATCACTTCCAGATTATGGGTGTTTACAGAAAATGCCCTTGCACTTTCATTAATCTCTATGCCCTTAACTTTCCATCCCTTCCTTTGCATTTCAAACAAAAAATGGCCTGTTCCGCTGCCGATATCAAGAAGGTCCCCTCTTCTTAGTCCGGTAAGCCGGGTTATCATTTTTCTCTTTGACCTGAGCATGAATTTTCTGGCCAGCCTGTAAACAGAACTGATAAACCCCTTTGCCTTTTCATTGTGCGAGATATAATCATTTGATTCATAATACCTGCCTGAAGATCCTTCATCAGGATGATCCTGAGTGAAAACAAGACCACAATCTGAGCAAATAAAAAGAGTAAATGGCTCCCGGCTTAGAAAAAAATCATTAGTCTGAATCCACGATCCGATCTTTTCCGAATTACAGAGCGGACAGGTTTTGTAATTAATCATTTTCAGGCCGACGGTTTTTAAATATCCTCATTGCCCCATATCCTGCCAGCAATAATATTAGCAATACCGAACTGGCTAAGGAAACTCTGTTCCCGGTTTTATAGGATGCAGGTTCGAAGGAGAATCTTATCTCGTGCTCTCCTCCGGGTACTACCATTCCTCTCAGAACGTAATTTGTTCTGAAATACCTGCTCTCTGTCCCGTCAATATAACATTTCCAGCCTGCAGGATAAAATATCTCTGAAAATACTAGCATTCGTTCACCTGAGGCGGTGTAATTATAAATAAGTTCATTGGCTTTGTAACTGGCAAGTATGATCTTGTCTTCCGGCTCAACAGAATATGATTCCCGGGTCAGCTGGTCACTGAATATCTTGTCCACAACGGCCTTCTCTGCTGTATTGATTCCAATAAGCATAGCAATTTCTTCATTTGCATTTTCAGCTATTATAGGTGTTTTGACGAACCATGCATTTCCGAGTGCATGTTGGTTGATAAGAGGAGGAGCTTCAGGATGATATATTATGTATTTAGTATTCAGCATGTTAAGAATATGGGTCTTGTTGAATATCTGCATGACCTCCTCCTCGGTGTTAACATTAGTTGCTATGGAGTCGAAACGGTAAATGTCCCGTCCCAGAGCAGAATCAATAAGTTCCTGGTATCTTTTCAGCTTTGCTCCGTGATATCCTCCTATCGATTTATGATACCATGATGTCGGGCTATTGTCGTTAAATGTGGAAACAGTCCGGTTCCATACCCTGAAATTTGAAACATCCCTGAGGATGGAAGCGTCTGCAATAGTTGGGGAGAATGATTTCTGAAGAACCGCCGGTCTGACGAACCTGTCAGCATTCAGGTATCTTTTGTCGACACCCCACAGATCTGACAGTACTAGCAAACTGATAATCAGTATTGAAAACTCTTTTTTAAGTTTTCCATATATAAATGCCAGAAGTATTCCTGCTCCAAGCAGAACATAAACAAGTGATCTCATGGCATCGTTCCTAAGTAACCCTTTCCTGTCGGATATGAGGGCATTTTTAAAAATATCCGGATACTCGGTTTCATATTCATTGAGGAAGGAACCGGCCAGTGAAGGTAGCAGAAGGAAGACCAGAAGGATCCCTCCGGTTATTCCTGCAGCGGTTAACAATCCCTTTATCAGTTTCTTCTTTTCAATACCCTGATTGAAGAACTCCTTCAATGCCAGTATGCCCATAAGGGGCACACTGAATTGTGCAATGATCAGGATGAATGTTACAGACCGGAATTTGTTATAACCAGGAAAATAATCGATGAACAGATTTGTCAGGGGCATGAAATATCGTCCCCATGATAACATAATCGACAGTATTGTGACCACCAGAAGCCACCACAGATCCTTTCCTCTTACAATGGTAAGGCCCAGAACAAAAAGAAAAATTATAACAGCACCAAGATAATGAGGTCCTTCTGTTATGGGTTGCGGTCCCCAGTATTTCATCATCATTCCTGCGGCCTCAGCATTCCCGTTTTTCCTTAGCAACTTGATTATCTCAGAATCACGGTCGAAGGGATGACTGGAGCCTCCTTTAAAATCGGGTATGAGCAGGTTAAAAGTTTCTCCTACTCCGTAGCTCCATTGAACTATATAATCCTTTTTTAGTCCCGATGTTTCATACTTAGAATCTGTTACCAGATCCGATTTCCCCCGGGTTGAATAACGGCCATATTCGTATGTGGTGTACAGAAAAGCAAAATTGATCCCTGCAGCGATTATCAGAGGGGCTATCATGACAGCAGAAGTCCGCAAGAATTTTACAATAGTTTTCTCCTTCAGAGAATAGATGAATTCGACTATCAGGAAAACGAGTATGATCATGAAACCATAATAGGTCATCTGCGGATGGTTAGCCAGAAGCTCAAGAGCCATGGCGAAAGATGTAAATATTGCTCCCCTGATCGCATTTTTTCTGTAGGCATACCATACTCCACCGATCATCGGAGCCAGGTATGCCAGTGCCACAGCCTGGGTGTTGTGCCCCGCTGCAATTATCTGTAACAGGAATGAGGATAGGCCATACCCAAGCGCACCGGCAATGGAGAGCCACGGATTAACCCCAAACATAAGCAGGAGAATGTAAAATCCTGCCATGGAGAGAAATAATACTGCCACCGGCATCCCGAAAATTCGAAGTACTTTGTCAATATGTCTGAATAGATTACCGGGATATACCGTAGAAATAAGGTATGCCGGCATGCCGCTGAAAAGGGAATTGGTCCAAAGGGGTTCTTTCCCATATTCTTCTCTGAAATCCGATATCTCCTTAGCATTTATTTTTGCCACCATCGAATCGTTGGCTTTCAGCACCTTCCCTTCCAGAACAGGATAAAAATAAGCAAACGAAACAACTGTAAACAACAGTATTGCAATGACATGGGGTAAAAAGGATTTAATCTTCATCATTTATTTCTTTTAACGACATTAAATTTTTCTTCAGCATGCTCAGGTCAGACCACTTTCGGGCGAAACCTTTCATAGCGTTAATTTCAACGGGTTCGTAAAATTTGAAAAAATAGAGGACAACAGGAAACAGAAATGCAAAAAGGAATTTAATTGGAAGGCGCAGTGCAAGATCAAGATTATTTAATACTAGACTTGAAAGTGTGAATAACGTTCCAATGACGAAAAGTATCGCCAGCTTCCTGATTTCATAGGGAATATAATAGGCTTTCTGGGCAAAGATGTAACAACCAAACCAGTAAACAAACTGCGACAGAAGAGTGGCCACAGCCGCCCCGGCAATATCCCACAGGGGAATTAAGATAATGTTTAGGATGAGGTTAATGATAGTAGATGCCACTACAATTCCTCCGAAGGTCCTGCTTTTTTTTGCAATATGAAGACCATAAACAGTGACTTCCTTCAGATTGGTAAAGAATATGGCCAGACAGAGAACAGGTACAATTACAATAGCTCCCCAGAAATCTCTGGAATTTGAGATCAGTTTAATCACTTCCATTGAAAACAGTGAGGTTCCAACTATAGCCACCATGGTTACAAAAGAAGTATATGTAAGAATTTTGGAATAATACCTCTTGTTATCAGGAGAATCCATTTTCTTCAGGAAAGCAGGAAGTATTGCGAGCTTCACAGAATCAACCAGAACCAGTTTAATTACGCTTGATACTTTTATGGCAAGGGTATATAGGGCCACAGCCGTCAGAGCTGACATTGAATTAAGAGAAAAACGATCTACTACATTCAGCAGGACAGCAGCCAGGCCACCTATAAACAAGGGGAAACCATAAACATTCATTTCCCTTAAAACCTTCCAATTGAAAAACACCCTGCAATTATTAGTGGTATATCCACCAAGCATCAGCAAAAAAATGACATTACCTATAACCTGGGCAAGATAGATGCCTTCAATGCCCATCTTCCGGACGAGGATGAAGAAAAGTGTAAGCCCGAGGACGACTATCAGCTTCACAAGGTTTGTAACAGTGTAAAGGGAAGATCTTGACTGAAGCCTCATAAGTGTGCTGACAAGGTAGTTTACCGACTGAACGGCAGAAGCAATTATCAGCAGAACAATGGCCTTTGCCCAGTCAGTGGAATGAAATAGGATTTCAGAAAAGCTATGGGATAAAGGGATCAGAATTATACATAACACCAGTGATACGACAAGCTGGGAAATCAGGATCATGAAGAAAATACCCTTCTGATTGTCACGGTGATCCTTATCCCAGTACCACCGGGTAAAACTCTGCTGAAGAGAAAATGACAGGAAGGCGAGTAAAACCATACCTGAGATTTCAAGCATTCCGATTACTCCGAAATCTTCGGTGGAAAAAAATTTCTTGTTGGTATAAACAGGGATCAGAACCAGTCCCACAAGCTTCACGGCCATGTTCCCGAATCCGTAAATCGCGGTATCCTTAACGGTTGACTTTATTGATCCTATCATGAAAATTTTACGATCATCAATTGATCGATCCTGTTACGATTATGCTGTTAAAATAAAAATAAGGATATCTTACCGGAAGATGCAGTATATATTTCAGCTTTCTCAAAACCAATCCAATAAATTTAAGTTTAATCAGGTTCGCATAATATACTTTTTCAGGAATATAGCCCGCAGCAAAAATAACTTTATTAATTGTATAGGGAGTGAACGAGAACCTGTGATCAGTGTTAATGTTCTCAATATACCGAAGCATATCCCTGAAATGATGTTTATTGTAAATATTGGGGACGGTAATAATAAAATGGCTGACATAATCACCGTATTTTTCCTTGAAAACCTTAAGGAAATCAACGGGATTATCAAGATGTTCTATTAACTCCCCAAAGACAACATAATCCCATTTCCTGCTTTTTACCGGTATTAAATCATCTGAAAGGATATTACCATGACAGACATTTTCATAACCCAGTTCGTTCCTTATATATTCAATGCTCTCCCTGTCGATATCAATCCCGATACATTCCGATGCATTGTCCGTTATCAGTTTATGGAGCCATTTATTATGTTTAATTTTTTGATCAATGATCTGTATGTGATCTGAACATCCGACATGGATCACGCTTTTGGTTTTTATTATCTCTGTTATCTGGGCTTCTCGTGAGATAATGGGATATTTATCCCGCCTTATCTGGACTCTGAGACCAGTATCGATTATATCTCCTCTAAGATATCTGATTATGCCTTCTTCAATTTTCATTGCCTGGTTGACAACATTATTGTGTCAATATTATTTATAAAATTCTTAAAATTCGTAAAAGCATTGAAATTCATTTTCCAATTCTCATAAATTGCTTTTTTCATCCTGGTTTTTTCAACAGGTTCCAGATACAGAATGTTTTCAATATTCCGGGCCAGTTCTTCGGTTGAAAAGTCGACAGGAATAAGGATCCCGGTTTGTTTTCCGATTATTTCACTGGTGCCTCCTGTGTCAGTTGCAATTACCGGGATTCCAAAACTCTGAGCTTCCATAATACTCACCGGGATACCTTCAGAAGAACTTGTATTTACGAACAGATCAGGTTTATTCTCACTGTAAAATTTCATTATCTGATCGTTCATTACCCTCCCCATGAATTTATATTCTATCACCCCTGAATTTCCAAGCACCTTTGCGGCGAGAGTCTTAAGTTCATCCTCCAGTGGTCCTTCTCCGAAATGGTGCCAGATTATCCTTTCAGATGTTTTTACCAATGCCAGCGCCCCGATCAGAAGATGGACCCTTTTAACCTTAATCAGGCTGGAGCATGAAACGATCCTGAATACTTTACTGTCATTTATTTCAGCTCTGAAGGGCAATGGGTTGATAATTCCCAGTCTGGATACAATGTTCTTATCATGAATCAGACCGTGAGAATTTTCAAAGTAAGCTTTTCCGTGTTCAGAAATAAAAAATATTGCATCCAGTTTAAGGAAGGTATGTCTTACAAGAGGCAAATAGCCGTTATCTGCTTCTTCTTCATAGAGATCGACTCTGTGGGCCCTGGTTATCCTTACAGCTTTGATGTTATCGAGCATGCAAATTGCCCTGGCACCCGTATTCATCCAGTAAGAATACAGGAGTATTTCTCCCTGCGGTATTTCAGTTTTTATAACATCACTGATAAAATCCCTGAGCTGAAGACTCTTAATGATTGCTTTAAGAAGAAGCAGGTTTTTAAAAACACCGTTTTTTTTACCTTTTCCCTTCCTGAAATGTAATTCCTCCTTTATCAATTGAGCTGTCTTTCGGAAATTTCTAAGTAGTAGTAAGGGTATTTGCATGTACTCTTTCAATGATGAAGAAGGATTATGCCGGTACAGTCTGACGTCCTTTGGAATGTTTTTCTGCTTTATGAGGGTCACATTCCGGGTAATAATGATCTTTTTTTCGAAGGCTGAGCATAAAAACGGAAATTCAGAATCAATAAAGGCTTCACCCGGCTCAAAGGGGAACCGCGAGGTTATGAATATGAGAGTTCTCATTATTTGGCCTGTAGCTATTATTAACTCTGTTTGCGGGGTAAATTTAATACTTTTACATTTGAAGTCGTGTTAACTGCTATTAGGTATGAAAAAATCGGAAAAGATAAAACTGCTTATTTCGAGGCCATGGGAGATATTGAACAGCGGACTAAATGTTCAGAAGGAAGAATTTTATCATTCAAGGAATCTTAAACGATATGCTATAGATCGGCTCCCTACAGTTGATCTTTGTGAGCTGTTACCCCGGTTCAGCGAGACAGTCAGTAACTATACCTATCTCGACGGCACTTCACTGCCAGTGGATATCATGCTTCTGAAATCTCTGGCACGTAAATATGACAGGTGTGCATATCTTGAAATTGGAAGCTGGAGAGGTGAAAGCATCTCAAATATTTATGAGGTAACAAAAGATTGCACGGCAGTGACACTATCTGAAGAGGAGATGCTGCAGATAGGTAAGAATATTGATTATGCAAAAGTCCATGGTATTTTTACACGCAACCTGAAGGATCTGAAAATCATAGAGCAAAACTCAAAAACTTTCGACTTCGGATCGCTGAACAGAAAGTTCGACCTTATTTTCATTGACGGTGACCATTCGTATGAAGGTGTTCTGAACGACACCCGGAAAACACTTTCCCTCCGCCGCGACAGTAAATCGGCTATTGTGTGGCACGATTACGGTATGTCGACAGAAATGGTGAGATACTCTGTGCTTGCAGGGATCCTTGACGGCATTGCGCCTGAACTGCACTCTAATCTTTACCATGTATCGAATACCCTTTGTGCAGTTTATATTGAGAACGCTAACTTTAACACTTATCTGACAAATTTCCCATCAACACCCAACAAGGTTTTTACAATTGAAATGAAAGCACACAAAAAAGGAGAATAAAGTTATAAGGACAGCTATGGTTACCAGGGTTAATTATTGTGGACTTCAGTCCCCAAAGCGGTAAATTTACCGTACAGGCTCTGAAGCCTTTTCCCGTCAAAATCCCAATTGTATTTTTTTAATACCCATTCTCTTGCTACAGAGGGGTCGTAACTTATTCCGGATATAAGTGCGGTTTTTATCTTTTCGGCAAGCTCGTCAACATCATCAAAACGGTATACCAGTCCTGCCGAAGTCTCGTTGATAATTCTTTCCAGAGGACTGCAGTTTGATGCCAGAACGGGAACTCCGGCATACATGTAATGAAATAGTTTATGTGGAATGGTGGCATCGGTATGACTGCTTTTGATATGCGGTATCAATGCCAGATCTGCTTTTGCGATTAGTTCATGGATTATTTTCTGAGGCTGCCATCCGGCGAATACAACCATGTTGCCAACATTTAAGCGGGAGGCAAAATCCCTGAGCTTTTGCAGGTAGGGGCCGGTGCCCGCAATAAGGAATTCAATGTTGTTTTTTTCTTCTCTCAGCTTCGCCAGCGCTTCAATCACATACTGAATGCCTCTGTGGAAGGTGATCCCGCCCTCATAAATCAATATTTTTTTCCCATCCTGCTCTTTTACGGGTAAGTCAGCTTGTGGAACATGCCTGAGGTTAACAGTATTGGAGACGACCACTATTTTTTCTTCCGGCACGCCAATCCCTCTGATCCTTTCTGCAGCCTCGTCTGCAACTGCAATCACTGCATCTGCCTTGCCTGCAAATTCTTTTTCGTAATCCATCCATCTGTTTATGCTGCACAGAATTCTGCCGGCCACACTCCGGGTATGGGATGAAATGCTTAAAAGCCCCGGCCAGTTCTCATGAAGATCCAGGATAAAAGGTATGTTAAAGGTTGTCCTTACTTCAGCACCAATTACACTTAATGGAAGATCGTGTACATGAATTGCTTCAAATTTTTCCTGTGAAAAGATATCAATTATAAAACTTCTCCAGAAATTAAAATAGAAGGGGAATTTTAATGATCCGACACTGCTTTTATAGATGAATTTGCTGATCGATTTTCTGTGTATGATTGTCCCGTCCAGGTTTTCCAGTGCCGGCTTACCTTTGCGTGTTATGCATGCAAGATGGACTT
>JAFGXX010000027.1 GCA_016936435.1 Bacteroidales bacterium | reverse complement strand
TTATGATATGCCATGTTGTTTTTATTATTCCTGGTGTAAAAAAAAAGTTGTAGTCCATAGGGGAATCGAACCCCTGTTACCAGGATGAAAACCTGACGTCCTAACCACTAGACGAATGGACCTTGTAAAGAACTTTAAAATGCGGATGCAAAGGAAGAATAATTTTTTTGATCTGCAAAATAATTTGTAAAAAATCAGCGACTTCCCTTCTTAAAAAATATACCTTACTGAAATAGCAGTGTTAAGGCCGTTCCATCCGGTATATCCGGCTAAATTGATACTGGGAAGTATATCGAATGAAAGGTTGAGAGGGATGTTTTTAAAGGCATATTCGAGTCCCACAAGGGCATCGACACCGATGACCGGTCCGGCATACTCTTCCCTGGAATACAGGTAAGGTGTTTTTGAGGCATCAATCACTCCGGCATGGAGGCCGAGGCCCCAGTACCAGTAAAGCCTGGGCTCAAGACCTGTCTCATGTTCATTTTCGAAAAGTGCCGAGACAATAAATCCCCTGAAATTGGCTGCAGCCACAAATTCAACCGCATCATCGCGATCGAAAAAATGTTTTACGCTGATACCATAGGGGAAACCAAATCTTAATCCTGCCGCTGTCCTGTAGGGCTGTGCGGAAACATTAAGGACTGCTGCCAGCAATAGTACAAGGATGAAACGTATTTTTAGCATAGATAATATCCATTTTACACTATCAACAAATCTTCCGTCAGCTTGTTCATGTCACATCCGTCAAAGTCACCTGAACTCATGAACAGGTATACCGGATCGCGAAAATGTTCTTTCCTGATAAACGTGAAAAGGGCAGAAGAATTGTCGAAAATATAAAGTGAATCATCCCCGAAGGCTTCCTTTATCATACCGGGGGTCAGGGAGGGAAGTTTTTTTGCGGCGATGGCGTGAGGGTTATAGTATACCACTCTCACCGGGGCCTTATCCATGCTGTTACGGTAAAATGGAAGAAACCCGCTACTCAGGCTGGAAAAAGTATGGAGTTCCAGGCATGCTATGATCGTTCTGCCGGGGTGTCTCGACACCACAGCTTCAATTGTCGCTTTCACCTTTGAAGGAGAATGAGCGAAATCGGAATACACTATCCCTTTTTCAGTCTCTCCTGTCTTCTGAAGCCTCCTCGATGTTCCTGCAAAGGTCTGAACAGCATCATAAAACTGGTCTTCTGTTATGCCTGCAGCCATACATGCTTCGCGGGCGGCAGATAGATTCTGCATGTTATGTTCACCGAATATCTTCACCGGCACCACCCTGTTATGGGTCGCTGCATAGAAGCCCTTCCTGTTCTGGAAATGACCATGAACAGTATAGGGTATCTTCCTTATACCCGGGGAGGATTGCTCAGCCATCTTTCTGACCTCCGGATCGTCTTTGAAATAGATAAGACATCCTCCCGGGCTGATCTTTGTGATGAAGATACTGAACTGTTCAACATAGTTTTCGAATGTAGGAAAGACGTTCATATGGTCCCAGGCTATGCCGTTCAACACAGCTATGTCGGGCATGTAAAGGTGAAATTTAGGGCGGGGATCGAGAGCTGAGGTAAGATATTCATCTCCCTCCAGGACAGCTATTTCAGAATCGTCCGACAGATGGACCATTGTATCATAGCCGTCAACGGATGACCCGACCATGTAATCAAATTTCCGTCCCGAGTGTTTCATGACATGCATGATAATGGCAGTGGTTGTTGTTTTACCATGACTGCCGGCAACGACGATCCTCTTTTTGTCCCGGGTCTGTTCGTAAATAAATTCAGGGAACGACATGATCCTGATACCCATTTCTTTTGCTCTTACAAGCTCAGGGTTATCGGCGCGGGCATGCATGCCGAGTATGATGATGTCTGTATCCCGCGTTATCCTGGCTGCATCCCATCCCTCTTTTTCAGGAAGCAGACCCCATGATTCCAGCCTCGTTCTTGAGGGTTCGAATATCTCATCATCGGAGCCTGTGACCTCGTATCCCTTTCGGTGAAGGGCAATGGCAAGATTATGCATTACGGCGCCGCCTATGGCTATGAAGTGAAGTCTCATTTTTTTCAGTTTACAGGCTTTGCACTCCGTAGCTTAGGCGAAGGAGTGTTGCAGGTTGCAGGTGCTCACCCTGCGGCGTTTATAAACCCTGATCAGCAGGCCATAAAGACAGGTTCTTCGCTGTCATGTCTGTGTTTTCAACAGCTCCTTCGGGCAGCAGTAGAACGACGAGGGAGATTTTGGAGGAGGCCGGCAAAGTAGCTTCAAAGCCGGTGAAGATGGTCCCCGGGTTTGCAGCATCATAGGAATTGGGGGATACTGTGCTCCAGGTTTTCATTGTCACGTTACCCGGCTGAACAACCTTAAGGACCATTTTTTTGCCGTTCTTAACCAGCTCGGCTGTGTTAGGGCCTGTAATGGTTACATCAGCCGATGTAAGGAGATTCCATCTGATGAGTGTTGCTGAGGGAGTTGTTTCAACTTCGTCACGCACCATGACGTACGAATCATCCACTATTGCTATACCCCTTACTGCTTTTGCCAGCTGTCCGCTGTATACCCCCGAGATATCTGATATTGCATTCAGCATTCCCGTCCCGTCATAATGACTGGCGAGGACAGCGTTTCCATTTACTTTCTGAAGCTGATCGTTCACAGTCAGGGTGTTATGTGCACGGTTGTTATACCTGAATACGGTCCATCTTTCAGAATTCTGAGCTCTGTTCCACAGATCCACCCCGGCTGACTCGAGAGAATTATAATCCTGTGAACCGAAATCCATAGCCCATCTTTCACCGTTTGCATCCATGACGAAGGATCCTACATCCATGTGACCGTGATTAACATAAGGAGATCCTGCCTTGAATCCGACAAAAATGGCATTCCTTTCATCCCAGTCTGTTCTCATGAGGGCAACGGGGTTTTTACCCTGACCTGTCCATACCCGGTATGAGGGTGGGGTGATGTTTTCGGTGCTTATTCCTGCGCTCCATACCAGCAGGGAAGGAAGGAGGCGGTCAGCAGGCAGTGTCTTGTTGGTAAGGAAATATTTCTCCGACCACAGAACGGAAGGATCTTTAAGCCTGGCCGCGAACCAGTACATTGCCGGGTTGGTATTGGCACCGGATCCGCAGTCGGAGTAGTTGAAAGGCATGCCGGAAGGACCGGTCATATTTTCGAGGTAAGCGGCAGTTTTCATGAAACCCTCTGCAGAAGGCAGCTTGTAGTAGTCGCCGAATGCTTTTTCCATGGCGCTCAGGAACATCACATGAAAACTTGTTCCGTAGCCCCAGTATCCGTATCCTTCGGGATAGGCTCCGTCGGGGTTGTAGTCTTCCATGGGCAGCGCCGTTGAAGTCACGGCACGATCGATCATCTGAAGAGCCAGTTCTTTTTCATCTTCGTAAACAGCAAGAGCCCCGAACACCATTCCGGCATTACAAACCTGGTTCCAGTTGTTGGAGTTTTTAGCCCATCCTGAGTTCTGGCTCAGAAGAGAAGGTTTCAGCCCTTTCTCTACTAACGCTGTTTTTATTTTGGATCGTGATTCCTCTGGGAGATTTGAGAAGAGCCAGTCATAACCTATAGCCATGGCCATTGTCATTTCGGCAACATCAAGGAAATGGCTTGGATTCCAGTCGCTGAAGGCGGCTACAGCAAGCATTTCCTGTTCTGCTCTTGCAAGAAACCTGTTATCGCCTGTCTTACGGTAGCTGTATGAAAGGTAGTAAATTCTCTTCAGGGCTTCCCTCGATTTTGAGAGCAGTCTTCTTCCTGTCAGGACTCTTTCAACAGGAGGCTTGTCGAGAAATGTTTCACTCTGGTCGATGATGAAGCTGCTCACCGTAAGCCATCGCCGGTCAGCTGAAATGGTCTGATCGATGAGAGCTTCTTCTCCTTTAAGAAGAAGGATCCGCGGGTGAGGGGGAGGATCTCCGGGCACTGTGCTTTCTGAAGCTTTGCAGGAAGAAAAGAGTATGACCGACAGCAGAAAGATCACTTTTAAAAGATGAATGCTTTTCATATCAATATTTTTAAAACGATCTAAAGTTATACAAAAAACTTTTCCGACCTTTTAAACTGTTATATTTGCATTAACAAGGTAAAAGAACCTGCTGATCATATGAAGATACCCCTGTACAGGCACAATTACAGAGGAGGGCACCAGGTAGAACTTTTACAGAGCGGGGAGCCCTTTTTTGCAGCTGTTGAAAAGGTTATCGATAAGGCCCTGCATTTCATACATCTGCATACATATCTTATCGATGAGGATGAGACAGGGCTGCGGATTATCAACTCGCTTATCAGGGCCTCAGAAAGAGGAGTAAGGACTTACCTGCTTCTGGATGCTTTCGGTACCAAGTATCTTTCAAAAGAGCTTCTTGACAGGATTGAAGGTTCAGGAATATTTTTCAGATTTTATTCCCCGACTCTAGTTACCAGAGGCTTCCAGCTAAGTCTCAGGCTTCATTCAAAAGTCGTCCTGGCTGATGGAGATACAGCTGTAATAGGCGGACTTAACTTCGCAGACAGATACCACGGTACTGCCTCAAAAAGAGCATGGCTCGATTTTGCCGTTCTGGTGAGAGGCCCTGAGTGTATTCAGCTTCTGGCTGTGGTGAAAAGACTGTGGAACAAAACTTTCCTCGCTTCAAAGGAAAAGGCACGTGAAACAATACAGTCAACACCATATTATGATGAAAATGTGAAAATCAGGATACTGGTAAACAACTGGTACAGGAATAAGATGGAAATTCTTAAAAGTTACAGGTCGGCAATACGACATGCGGAATCCGGGATCCTGATATTTGCAAGCTACTTCCTTCCGGGGAGAAACGAACGCAGATTATTGAAAAATGCCAGTCAGCGTGGTGTCGACATAACAATAGTACTTGCTGCTGAATCGGACGCTCCGATGTTCGACAGAGCCACTCACTTCCTTTATGATTTCATACTAAAGAACCGGATAAGGATTTTTGAATACCTGCCCTCAAATCTTCATGCCAAGGTGGCAACCATCGATGGTAAATGGAGTACTGTAGGGAGCTACAATATTAACCATGTGAGCGATTATGGCAGTATCGAAATAAATGCAGGCATATATGATGAACCTTTTGCCAGACATTTTGAAACAGTACTGCGGAATATTATTCGAGACGACTGCCGGGAAGTGACTTTCGATGAGTTCAACCGCAGGAATACATGGTTTTCGAGATTTGCAGGCTGGCTCTCATACCAGATGATAAGGCTGGTAACCAGGATAATGTATCAGCTCGTAAGCAGGAAAAAAAGATCAGGATAACAGGCTTCAGTGCTGATGGAAACTCATTGAAACGAATTCAAGCACCACCGGCAGTGCACTTCTCCAGTAACTCCATGAATGTCCGCCGTCGCGGATCCTGAACTCATGAAGGATTTCTTTCTTCCGCATTGCTATGTGAACCAGGGAATTACCCTCGTACAGGAAATCGTCATCGCCGCAATCGATATACCATCTCACTGCTCTCTTCTGGCTGTCGGGCATGTTTGCGATAAGACTGAGTACGCTGTATCTTTTGAAGTAAGCTTCTTTGTCGGCGGCTGAAATATTCTCATCCACCGGCCATAGCCTGTAGTTTTTAAGCTCTTCGATGCTCTTTGGTCCGGTTGCAGCACTCAGCGGACATGCGGAAGAAAACAATTCGGGATGGTGCAGGGCATAAATGAAAGTGCCTTCTCCACCCATTGACAATCCTGCTATTGCACGGTATCTCTTTTCACTTTTAATACGGTATGTCTTCTCGACAAAAGGCATAAACTCCCCAAAGAAGAAATCCTCGTAACGCCATTCGCCCTTTACGTCATTCACATAACCACGCCTTCCGGTATTGGCGTCAGGCATTATTATCACCATCGGAGTGGCAGTCCCTGCAAGAATAGCCTTGTCGGCTATATGGAGAACCTCTCCGAACTGAACCCATCCTGTCTGGTCATCGCCAGCCCCGTGAAGAAGATAGAGTACCGGATAACTGCGATCAGAGCTTTCATAATCGGGAGGAAGATAAACTGCATATTTCCTTTCCATATTCAGGATTTTACTGGTAAGTGTGAGATTATCCATTACCTTCCCGGTCTGACCAGAAATAATGGCAACCATTACCGAACAAAGAATCGTGAGGAATGTTTTTTTCATGACAGGGATGTTTGTTTTTGTAAACTGAATATAATGTTAATGTTTTATGTTGCAGCCTCCTTCGCTCCCGACTGGGCCGAGCCTCCGTCGGGCAAAGAAAGCTACGGAGTGCAAAGTCTGCAACCGAACCTTAAAGATATCTTATTTACAGAATCCTGCAAAAATTCTTAAACTTGTAAAAACATAGAATCATGAAACTTCATCTTTTCAATATATCGAATTTCAAAGTAGACGGCGGCGCCATGTTCGGTGTTATTCCCAAAGCATTATGGTCGAGAGCCTACCCCTGTGATGAAAATAATATGATAACGCTTACTCTCAATTCAATGATCGTTGAAACAGGAGGCCGTGTCATTCTCGTCGATACCGGATGGGGGGATAAGCAGGATGAAAAATTTTTCCGTCATGTTTATCTTCACGGAGGAGAGGGACTGGTTGAAGGGATAAGGAAAAGGGGCTACGAGCCAGGAGATATTACCGACGTGGTACTCACGCACCTTCATGCTGATCATTGCGGGGGCTGCGTGAGAAAGAGACCCGGTGGTACAGGTTACGAACTTGTCTTTACGGATGCAATTCATCATGTCAGCAGGACCCAGTGGGAATGGGCTCTGAAGAATAATCCGAGAGAAGAAGATGCCTTTCCCGGGGAGAATATCCTGCCAATAGGACAGAGTGGAAGATTAAACCTTATAGATGAAGAAGGACCTCTTTATGAAGGATTTGAGCTGAGGATATGCTACGGACACACTCCCGGGCTGATGATCCCGGTCATAGATCATAAGGGTAAGAAACTGGTTTACACAGGCGATCTTATCCCTACGATGGCTCATATTCCACTGATATGGAACATGAGTTATGACATCGAATCCCTTAAGACTATTGAAGAAAAAAGATCAATATTGGAAGAGGCGCTGACCGGAAATTATATCCTTGTTTTCCAGCACGATGCACAGGCGGAATGTTGTACCGTTGTAATGACCCCCAAGGGGATCAGGGCCGGAGAAAAATTCAGTTTCGCAGAGATAGCAGAGTATTAGCCGGGAAACATTTTGAATTGTTTCTTTTAACATTTGTTAGTACATTTGGTAGAGGATGAATCAAATGTAAAGGATGATTTTATACATACCCTCCGGATTCTTTTTTAAATAAACACATTAGCCATGGCAGATTTCAACTATGAAAAACCCTTTCAGATTGAAAAGGACAACACGGTTTACCGTCTACTTACAAAAGATTATGTGAAAGTCGTTGAAGCTGAAGGCAGGAAAATTCTTAAGGTCGATCCCGAAGCACTTGAACTTCTCGCCCGGACTGCTGTAAACGACCTGTCGTTTTATCTGCGTACTTCTCATCTTGAGAAGCTTGCAAAGATACTGAAAGATCCGGAAGCAACTGATAACGACCGTTTTGTTGCCTACGTAATGCTTCGCAATACAGTGATTTCGGCTAGAGGTGACCTTCCCTGGTGCCAGGATACGGGAACTGCAATCGTGATTGGGAAGAAAGGCGAACAGGTATGGACAGGGACAGATGATCCCGGGCACCTGTCAAAAGGCATTTTTGATACTTACAGGGATAAGAATCTCAGATATTCTCAGGTGGTTGCCACCACGATGTTCGACGAAAAGAATACCGGTACCAACCTGCCCGCCCAGATTGATATATACTCCACAGAAGGCAATGAATATGAGTTTCTTTTCATTACCAAAGGAGGGGGGTCGGCGAATAAAACCTTCCTTTATCAGCAGTCCAAATCGCTGCTTAATGAAGAGTCTCTGATAAAATTCGTTAAAGAAAAGATCATGGACCTGGGTACATCAGCATGTCCGCCATATCATCTGGCACTTGTCATAGGCGGCACTTCGGCTGAAGCAACACTTAAGACCGTTAAAGAAGCTTCAGCCGGGTATCTTGACCATTTACCGACTACAGGCACTATGGGAGGAAGGGCTTTCCGCGACATTGAATGGGAAGACAGAATAGAGAAGATATGTCATGAATATGGTGTGGGTGCACAATTCGGAGGAAAATATTTTGTTCACGATGTACGAGTTATAAGGCTGCCCCGTCATGCCGCTTCATGTCCTGTAGGTCTGGGAGTAAGCTGCAGTGCCGACAGGAACATAAAAGCACATATAAATGAGAACGGGATCTTCCTGGAGGAACTGGAAAAGAACCCTGAACGTTTTCTGCCCGAAAAGGCTCCGGAGCTTGAGAAACCTGTTGAGGTTAACCTTGAAAGGCCTATGGAAGAGATCAGGGCCCAGCTCACAAAATATCCTGTGAAGACCAGGCTCAGCCTCAGCGGGACACTTATTGTTGCGCGCGACATAGCCCATGCGATGATAAAAAAGATGCTTGACGAGGGCAAACCCATGCCACAGTATTTCAGGGATCACCCGATCTATTATGCCGGCCCTGCTAAAACACCGGAGGGAATGCCGTCGGGAAGCTTTGGCCCGACAACCGCGGGAAGGATGGACTCCTATGTCGAACTTTTTCAGAGTCTGGGTGGCTCCCTGGTAATGGTCGCCAAAGGTAACCGGGGCAGGTCGGTCATCGATGCCTGCAAGAAATACGGAGGTTTCTACCTGGGTTCGATAGGCGGACCTGCGGCAATACTTGCAGCTGAGAATATTAAATCGGTGGAACTGGTAGATTTTGCTGAGCTTGGCATGGAAGCCATACGCAAAATCAGGGTTGAGAATATGCCGGCCTTTATAATCACCGACGACAAGGGGAATGATTTTTTTGATGAGTATAATAATAAGACGTAAGGGCACGCGGCGTGACGGTATGTGGCTCAAAAAATCCCCTTCTCTGAAGGAGTTGGGGTGGGTTTAAGGAACCTAAGTTTAAGTGCTTAAAGGCTTATTAATTAATTTCGGTTATCTCGAATATCTCATGCCTGTCCATGTCGCGCCAGTACTTTATTGTACTGGCTCTGACCAGTTCCCAGTAAATATTGCTGTCGAGGCCGTAAATGTAGTTTATCTCCTTCAGTTCCGAGGCTATCTTTGATGCTATCTCCTTCACAAGAGATATCCTGATCTTTCTGTTCATGTATTTTATCTCTACCATGGGAAACAGTACGGAATCGTTTCTTACGGTAAGCAGTCCGTGGCCGGGGGTGGCTCCTGTAGCTACCTGAAGACCGTCATTCATGCAACTCAGTGGTGGTGTTGACCCGGCGTAAGATACGATATTGAATTCGTCCACGCCGGTATTGAAATATTCCCTCGCACGGATGCCCATCTTAACACCTATTATCTCAAATACTCCCAGATGGCGGTGCATCTCGCTTGCAATGACACCTGAGAACCATTCGTCACGTCCGTGGTGTAAGATAATCTCCTCAACGTAAGGCTTGATGTCGTCGAAATAAAAATTCGGATCATAGGGGAGCTTTTTTATTATCTGTGTTCCTTCCACTGTCTCTCCTTTCAGTATTTTTATTACCGCGGCTCTTAAATCATTTGTCCCGGCAGGTATGCAATCGGAAATGTTTCCTGCTGTTCTGGTCATGAATAAGGAGGGATGATGAAGAAAAAGAGGTATCATGTCATCTGTTCCTGAGTATGAAAAATCATGTTCTTTCACAAGGTCTGTGATAAAAGATCCGGCCACTTTCCTTCCATAGGGTGTCTGTACCTTTCCGATCTGCATAAGCAGGTCTTCATTATAAAAGATTCCGTCGTCATGAGGGAAGCTTCTGATGATCTTTATGGGGATCTCCTGCTTCAGCATATTTTCGGAAGCTTTTTTGTCGATAGCGTAGTTGAATCCTTTTTTATCGGCTAATCCGTCGGCACTCCAGATGAAATCCTTTACCCTCTCCCTGAATGATGCTACCTGCGTCATGGCTGTCCATGCCGTTGACATACTGCCCAGACTTATGAAACTTAATTTGAATTCCCCGGAAGATAGTATTTCGGCGATTAACGAATAGTGATCATTTGCTTTATCCGGATCTATATATTCTTCCTCGCCCCACATGGTTTGTAAAGCAACAGGAAAATTTTTTGATTCAAAGGTGCTGATCCGGTTGACAGCGACAGGTATTCCTTCGTGGAAGAATGAATTAAGCATACTTTTTACTTTCCTGTATGCATTATCGGCCGAAAGAGCTCCCGGAGAAACGGTAACCGCCAGGACCCTGACATCGGGAGAAGCCAGAAGCATAGAAATGGCACGCATATCGTCTATGCCTCCGTCGGTATCAACGATCACATAATGAGAAGGTTTCCAGGGGTGTGAACTGAGGCTCGCAGCCATCAGCAGACCGGCAATAGCAAAAAAAATTCGTTTCATACTTTTTAAATAACGGGTAAAATTATTAATTATTCGCTTTTTGCAGCTTTTATGTATTTTGTTATCTTCAACCCGGTCAAATTATGATTATGAAGCGATTCTTTTTATGGTTCCTTCCGGGTCTTTTAGCCGGTGCACTGGTGATAATGGGCAGTAACAAAGTGCTGGAAAAGACTTCGACAAACGATTATTGTGTTTCTTGTCATATTCATCCTGATGCCGACAATGGTTGGAAGAGGTCGGTCCATTATGAAACAGCCTCAGGATACAGGGTTGCATGTGTCGAATGTCATCTTCCACCGAAGGGAGACGGTTACCTGTGGGCCAAAGCCACAACAGGTCTTCGCGACCTCTGGAGTTTCTACACAAAAGATTCCGCTTCTTTCGACTGGAATGCAAAAAGCCGGCTTGAGCATGCCCGCGGACATGTTTTTGAGAGCAGTTGTATTAAGTGTCATGAAAATCTTTTCCCGATTACCCTTACAAAAGAGGGCGAAGATGCACATCTTTATTACCGTCAGACGGAGAAAACTCCTGACCTGCACTGTATCAACTGTCATCTGAACGCAGGTCACTATATCGAAGGATACACACATGGCAGCAACACTACTTTCGGAACCGTCTCTTCAGCTCCGAAGGAAATTTTCACCGAGGCAACAGAAGTAAGGTCATTTGAATCCTACACTGAGAAGATCCCCGATTCGCCGGTTTCGTTCAGAATGATTGCAATTCCCGGAGGCAGCTTCAGGATGGGGAGTCCTGTAGATGAACCTTTCCGTAAAGCCGATGAAGGACCCCTCAGGGAAGTGGAGATAAGTCCCTTTTTCATGGCCGAAATTGAGGTTACATGGGATGAATATCTTACCTTTTATGCCCAGACTGCAGCTGAGGGAAGAACGACCGACACTGAGGGTTTAAGGACGCAAAAATCCCCCGAAACCGATGCCATTTCAGGGGCCACACCACCCTATGGTCAGCCTGACCAGGGCTGGGGACTGGGGACCAGGCCGGCAATTTCATTTACATATCATGCTGCAGAGACTTACTGCAAATGGCTCTCCATGGTAACAGGGAAGACATATCGTCTGCCTACTGAAGCTGAATGGGAGTATGCATGCAGGGGAGGTACATCAACACCATATTTCTTTGCAGGAGATCCTGAAAAATTTCAGAAAACGGGTTTTAAAGCCAGGATATCGAAAAACGATACTGCAGTGATCAATTCCTATGTTATATACAGGGAAAACAGTCCTGCCCGAACACAGCCGCCTGATCTTGTAAGGGCCAATCCGTTCGGGCTTAAGAATATGCTGGGCAATGTGGCTGAGTTCTGCTCCGACTGGTATCAGTCCGATGCCTATTCTCAGTACCCCGAAGGGACCCTCCGCAATCCGGCAGGACCGGAAACCGGAGAAGAGCATGTAATAAGAGGAGGTTCATTTCTCGATATGGCCGGACAGGTGCGAAGTGCATCACGCAGCTATACACGTACTGAAGAGTGGCTGAAGACCGATCCGCAGATACCCAAAAGTATATGGTGGTATTCAGACTGCTTCCATACAGGTTTCAGGGTCGTTTGTGAATTTGATGAAAAGACAGGCAACCAGGAAGCTGCCTCACAAGTAAAGATCGATTAGCCTCAGAGTGCAATGTCATTCGCTACGCTGTCATTCGCTACGCTGTCATTCGCTACGCTGTCATTCGCTACGCTGTCATTCGCTAC
>JAFGXX010000186.1 GCA_016936435.1 Bacteroidales bacterium | reverse complement strand
CGTTCACTGATATCTTCTTTCAGATTGTATAATTCAACGGAATTGTTTTCTGATATTTTCTGACGACCTCCGTCAAGTATCCACTCTTCGTGGAACATTAAAAGTTTCCATTCGCCTTTCCGGATAACGCTTACCGGCCGGCTTCTGAAAACAGGATCACGGGAATCTTCTCTCAATCCTGCATAAGCTTCAAGGTAGGCAGGAAAATGCCAGAATAACTTGTCCCTGTCAAGGTGAGTTTTACCTTCAAGCAAGGGCAGAACAGAAATACCGTCGAGGGTATAATTCTCTGGTGGAGATATCCCGGCAATATCGAGGAATGTCGGATAGAAATCAGTACTAATCACCGGCACATCACATATGGATCCGGGTTTAATCCGGCCTGGCCAGTAAACAAACATGGGTTCACGGATGCCTCCTTCATAGAACATTCCCTTACCTCCCCGCAATGGTTTCTGGCACGTAAATGTCCCATGGCCTCCGTTATCAGAAAAAAAGACCAGAATTGTTCTGTTACTCAGACCGAGTTGCTCTAAAACGCTATTTATGCGAGCTACACTTTCATCGACACTCTCTATCATTGCCGCATAATCAGGGTTATTATGACATTCCGATCCCTCTTTACTTTCATATTTATCCGAAATCTCCTCTTTTGCCTCAATCGGTGTATGAACTGCATGATGTGCAAGCGAGAGGAAAAACGGCCTTCCTGTCAGCATGGGATTGTTCTCCTTAATGAATTTAACCGCCTCATCTGTAAGTTTATCGGCCAGATATTCACCTTTCAGATTAAAATGGTGCCTGCCATATCCAAGACTGTCACGGTCAAAACCGATATCGAATCCATGTTCAACAGGTGTTCTGCCGATATGCCATTTACCAATTGCAGCCGTGACATACCCGGCAGGCTTTAAAGCCTCAGCCATTGTGATATGCTCCAGTGCCACTGATTCATTGTTGACTACGGGTATCAGTCTGCGATTTTCCGGCTTACCGCGGTCAGAATTTGCCACTGTAAAGAGCCCGTGACGAGGGGTGTAGAGGCCTGTGAGAAGGCAGGCCCTTGTTGGAGCACTATTGGCTGCATTGGCATAAGCCTGGGTAAAGATCATCCCTCCCTCTGCCAGCCGGTCGATATTTGGTGTTTCATAATATTCCGATCCCATATATCCCAAATCCTTCCAGCCCAGATCATCTATCAGGATGAAAACAATATTGGGTTTAGTTACAGGCTGCCGGCATGAATTTAATGCTGAACCAGCCAGGGCGGCACATGCAATAACCGCAAACGAATTATTCCTTCTCATTTATAATCTGACATTTATGAATATTCAATCATTATTACAACAATATGAAGGAAGATTTATTAATTCCTTCAGGAATATCTTCTATGTGTGAGGGACAGGTTAATTATTTTGGCCTGTCCCTTTCAATCACATTCAATCCCAGCAGGGTAGCGACATCGATAATCTGCTGCCTCAAATCGCCCATCGTTATACAGTGATGAATTCCGTAAAGTGAAGGGAAATGCTGATCGCGTACCTTCTTGATGTTATCGACTCTGGCAATAACCTTGGCAGTACACATAACATTATCTATATTTTCTCCTCCGGTATAAACAGAGTGGCCGTCAATTATCTGACCTGTGTGTAATCTTATCTGCCCGATAATACTATGTATCTCCCAGAATGTTACAGGCTCACCCACAGGCCATTCAGCACGCATTCCGGTTGAAGAACCAGGAATTTCAGGTCTGTCTCTGACGGGACTTTCTGCATGAGTGGTTATTGTATATGGCATTCTGCGGTCATCTCCATACGGATTTACCGGGATGCCACAGTGCAGGACAATTTCCACGGAATTATCAATATCATACATCTGGTCACCAAGCATGCTGGGCCTTCCGGTTAAAAGATAAGCCAGTACCTGGCTGATGAGAATATCAGGATAATTCTGACATACAGCCTGAATCCCCCTGGTTTTAAATCCCAGCTCAAAGCCAAGTCCGGGATTATAACGGTCTTTAATTTCATTGTTTCCGGTAACCGATCTTACATGAGTAGACACTGCATTGCAATTATATTTTCCCCTTAAAGCATCTATGGCGAGGTAGCCCCGGGCTGATTTGATTATTTCTGCTCTTGATGCTTCAACAGTCCGTGCACCTCTTATCCATTCATCTGCAACTTCTTCCGCCCTTGCCGGATCTATTTTTCCATATGTCTCATAAAATTCCTCAGCTTCTACCACAACAATCTCAATACCAAACAGATCCCTGAAATTCCGCAGATAGCGTTCATTATGATCAGCAGGGTACTTCTGATTATAATCTCCAGCCTTATAATTCACGCTTGCTATGATCTCATCTCTCCCGCTCCTTATCATAAGTATCCTGGTTTCCTTAAGTTCCTTTACAGTTTTAATCAGGTTTATCTTGTAGACAAGGTCATTAAACATCGATTCCCTCACCGGCGGGGCACAGAGATTCCTCCTGTCAAGCTGGGCTGTAAGTATCTTAACATCCTGGTAATTAGTGCCGCCCTCAAGGATGTTCTTATCATCATCCTTAACTTTTCCGGTTGCAAAGATGTGATAGTGATGTCCGCTTTGAAACTCCCAAAGATTATATACGACTATTGTTGGTAATCCTGTGAATGCCAGCCTGTAATCGTTATCTACCCTTCCGATTATCAATACTCCGTCGTATTTATTCTTGTTTTTGTTAACTTCATTGAATGCGGCAGTAATGGAACCTTTGAATTCAATGAAATCGACTCCTGTACATTCTTCCTGAAGTGCATGAAGGATCTGTTCATGTGTGGTAAAAGACAATGGAGCACCTCCCGAGCCCGTACAACCGCATCCTGCAGATGTAAAGATTGTAAACAACCTTGTGTTCGTGTTTTGAGCAGAAGTGATCGCAGTCTGCAAAACTAATGCTGCAATAATTAATAAGAGCTTTTTCATCGTAGAAATTCATTTAAATGAAAAACATAAATTAAGCTGACAAATCAGTTATTAGTGTTCAGCCCGTTCAGATGCATGTTCTTCCATCTAACTTTTATCCCACCGCCGCTATGTATCTGAAGCATGATACGGCCCTTCCCCAACCCGATTTTTTCATCGGTCAGGTCAGTCATCATCTCACCGTTAAGCCAGGTTTTTACATTGTCGCCCTGAACTCTTATCTTCATGGTATTCCAATCGCCCATTTTCAGGATATTTTCCTTTTCGTCAGGTATCTCTGCTATCCATCCCCGGCCGTAGGATTCATATATTCCGCCTGTGTTATTGCCCGGAGGAGCAACCTCAACCTGCCATCCCGAAATGCTGACGCCTGAACGGATAAAGGAACGGATGAACACGCCGCTGTTCCCGTTGTCGTTTTGCTTAAAGTCAAGAGTGAGTTCGAAATCATCATAATACTTCCTCGTTCCCAGGTAGCCGTATTCCTTATCTGGTCCGCTTTCACATACAAGGTCGCCATCTTCGACATACCATAATTCCGTTCCATAGACGTCCCATCCTGTAAGGTCTTTCCCGTTAAAGAGCACTTCCTGTGAAGGTTTACGGGG
>JAFGXX010000185.1 GCA_016936435.1 Bacteroidales bacterium | reverse complement strand
TTTTCCTGTCCTTTTCCGCTGAAATATGTGATGATACCGATGTCGTGCGACATTATCCTGTTTTCCCTGATCACTGTCACCGCGCCCTCGTAAACAAGTGGGATCCCGAACATCCTGCCCCAGTCGTTACCTGTTCCGACGGGTATCATTCCTATGACGATATCATTTGTAGGGCAGGTATCCTGGGTGAAGATGCCGTTAACAATCTCGTTCAGGGTGCCGTCGCCTCCTACCGAGATTATTTTCCTGAAGCCTTCCCGTATTGCCTCCCTGGTAAGATCGATGGCTTCACCCTTGCTTGCGGTAAACCTGAAATCGAACGGAATGTTTTCTCTTCCAAGGATAGCTGCTATCCTTGTCCAGTCCTTTTTACCCTTGCCGTTTCCCGCGTTGGGATTTACGATGGTTAACCACCCGGGCTTTTGTACAGGATCAGTCATCGCAAAATTCTTCATACTACACTATTATGTAAATATAGTTTCTTATAGAGATATTATCTGTATTCAGGAATTTTTTTTCCACATCGAATATTGGTTTGTATACTACAGATTAACAGCAATATATGTACTATATCAAAAAAAGACTCTGTTAATAACGTGTTGAAAACCGTAAAAAAATTGTTTACAACTACATCTTTGAGTTCCTGAAGGCATGGGACATTAAGTAGTAAATTTGAAGCTCAAAAAAGTCAGGACGAAAAATAACGACACAGGATGGGGAAAATAATTGCAATAGCGAATCAGAAAGGCGGAGTAGGGAAGACCACCACAGCGATAAACCTGGCAGCAAGTCTGGCAGCACTGGAAAAGAAAGTCCTGATAGTAGATGCTGATCCGCAGGCGAATGCTACTTCGGGCATAGGTATAGACAACCGCAAGATAGAAAATACAATATATGATTGTCTGATCGAAGGCCGGGACCCTTTAGAGACCATAATGGCCTGTGAAGTTGAGAATCTGTGGGTTATGCCATCGAATATCGACCTTGTGGGTGCTGAGATAGAGATGCTCGACAAACCGGGGCGGGAGAAGATACTGAAAGAGATACTCATTAAGGTAAAGGACAATTATGATTATGTTCTGATTGATTGTTCTCCTTCGCTGGGACTACTGACAGTGAATGCTCTTAGCGCAGCAGATTCTGTCATCATTCCTGTTCAGTGTGAATATTTTGCCCTGGAAGGGCTGGGTAAACTGCTGAATACAATTAAGATAATTCAGAACAACCTCAACCCCGCGCTGGTAATTGAAGGTTTTCTTCTTACCATGTATGATTCCAGGCTCAGGTTGTCGAATCAGGTGGCTGAGGAGGTGAACAAGCATTTTCAGCAGATGGTATTCAGGACCATAATACAGAGGAATGTAAAATTGTCGGAGGCTCCAAGTTTCGGTCAGCCTGCCATTTTATACGATGCCGAATCAAGGGGCAGCGTGAATTACCTGAATCTGGCGAAGGAAGTTATTGAAAAAGAGGAATTTGTGCCCGGACAGAACTGACACTCAACTGACCAAAAAGATGACCATGACAAAGAAAAATGCATTGGGAAGAGGACTGGGTGCTCTTATAGAAGGAGTGGAGAAGGAGACTCTGGAAAAGAAAGTTGAAGCAAACAAGGATATTGCCATCGAAGCAATAGACCAGAATCCTTTTCAGCCGAGAACAAGTTTCGACGGACAGTCGCTCGACGAGCTGGCTGCATCGATAAAGAAACTGGGTATTGTCCAGCCGCTGACAGTGCGCGAATCAGGGGACGGCCGTTACCAGCTTATTGCCGGTGAAAGGCGACTGAGAGCTGCACGCATAGCCGGGCTTACGCATGTGCCTGCTTATGTGCGGACCGCCGATGACCAGGCCATGCTCGAACTTGCACTTGTTGAGAACATTCAGCGCGAAGATCTGGATGCAATAGAGGTGGCTATCAGCTTTCACCGTCTGACAGAAGAGTGCAGACTTACCCAGGAGCAACTGAGTGAGAGAGTTGGCAAGCAGAGATCAACAGTTGCCAATTACCTTCGCCTCCTTAAACTTCCTGCCGAGATTCAGCTGGGTATCAGGAACAAGCAGATAACAATGGGACATGCACGGACACTTGTAAACATAGAAGATCCGGGCAGACAGATGGGTGTCTATTACAAGGTCATTGATGGCGAACTTTCTGTAAGGCAGACGGAAGACCTTGTCAGACATCTTCAGACCGAAAAGGTCAGGGACCCTGAAAAACAGGAGAGAAAAAATAAGCTTAACAGCGATTTTGAACAGCTCACTGAGCATCTTAACAGGATATTTTCCGCAAAGGTAAACTTCAGGATCAACGATCAGGGAAAAGGCAAGATTGTCATACCCTTCGACAACCCCGGGGAGATGGAACGCATTTTGGGTATCTTCGACCGCCTCAACTCCTGAAAATAATTATCTTTACCGCGCCGTTATACCAGTATCGTCGACCGTTACAGGCGCATGTGTATTATTAACTATTGTCATAAGGCCGTTTTAATTGTTCCGCTTTTTCTGCTGCTTAATATAGCTGACAGCAGTGCACAGCAGGATACTCTCATTGTGGGAACGCCGTCAGGTAAATCTTTCAGGGCCGAACCTCTGAGAGCTACAATGCTTGCCGTAGCGCTTCCAGGATTAGGGCAGATTTATAACAGGAAATACTGGAAAGTGCCCCTCGTGTATGCAGGATTTGCAGGGGTCATTTATGCCATCGACTTCAATACATCGCGCTATAATACCTTTTTGAAAGCTTATCAGGATCTTACTGATGCTTTTCCTGAGACGAAAAGTTACCTCGATCTTGAAGGGCTGCAGGGCATTGATCCCTCCGATTTCGACCCGGTTCAGAATCCTTCCGGTTATTCGTGGTACAAGGACAGGATACTGAGAATGGTAGACTACCACAGGAAATACCGCGATCTTTCATATATAGGCATCGCTGCCTGGTACCTTATTACCATCCTCGATGCCAACGTCGACGCAAGTCTTTCCGATTACGATATAAGCGACAACCTGGATCTGGAGATAGGCCCCGTCACACTGCCGGTAATGGGCCAGCTTCCCTCAGGTATGTGCCTGACCATGAGAGTTACTTTTTAATGAAATGCAGATGAAGAAGTTCAGTATATTAATGCTTTTAATGATTTTGGGAACAGGAACACTTATAGCGGTTCCCGACTCTGACACTATTATAATAAGGTCTGATGGTGATGCTGAAAGGATAGCGGACAACCTCGACAGCCTTCTTAATACATATTACGTAAGGATGGCCCTGAGCGAGGATCCGGATCTGCTGGTACATGACTCCGCGGGAAGTGAATTCCCTGATACGGTATATTACAACAGGCTGAATGGGATAAACACAGTTATTAAACTGACTTATAACAGTATTATACGGAATCACATTCATGTTTACACGATCAAAAAGAGAGAGCTTTTCAGTGTGATGCTCGGGCTGAAAGATTATTATTTCCCGATGATAGAAGATATTTTCGATTCTTACGGCCTTCCCGGTGAACTCAAATACATGGCTGTGATTGAATCGGCTCTTAATCCCAACGCCGTCTCAAGGATGGGAGCAACAGGTTTATGGCAGTTCATGTACAGTACCGGAAGGTCGTACGGACTAACAATAAATTCGATCGTTGACGAACGCCGCGATCCTGTCAGATCAACCCATGCAGCTGCAAGATATCTGAAAGACCTCTACGGGATTTATAAAGACTGGATACTTGTTATCGCAGCATATAACTGCGGACCTGGTAACGTAAACAAGGCAATCAGACGATCGGGCAACAGGAAAGACTACTGGCAGATTTATTACCGGCTTCCAAGGGAGACAAGGGGTTACATACCTCAGTATTTTGCAGCTACTTATGCGATGAACTATTTCAGGGAACACAATATCAGCCCTGTGCCGATTAATTTCCCCGTAGCAACCGACACCATAATGGTGAACAAGGATATTCATCTTACCCAGATATCGGAAGTGATGGGAATACCTCACGGTGAACTGCGTACCCTGAATTCGCAATACCGCACCGGACTGGTTCCCGGGTCGTCAAAGCCTCATTCGCTGACCCTCCCGGTAAGCTATCTGGGCGATTTCATCGACCTCACTGACACTATTCGCAATTATAAACCTGAGATATACCTCGACAGGAAAACAATACTTGCCAATCCTGTCCGGTCAACCTATGTTCCTGCCGATATCAAGGGCAAGACAAAACTGATCTACACCGTAAGGGAAGGCGATAACCTGGGATATATAGCCGAATGGTACGATGTGGGATTGTCGGAACTGCGATACTGGAACAATATTTACCGGAACACCATAAGGATAGGACAGAAACTTGCGGTATATGTAGATCCTTCAAAATCACAATACTACAGCAGAGTTAATAATATGACCTTTGCGGAGAAACAGGCCATGAACGGAAAAACAGTACCGCTGAACACTTCTCCGGCTCCATCCGCTCAGAGTACCACGGCAGGAGATGACGATGGCTATATCACCCATACTGTCAGGGCAGGAGATACAATATGGGATATTGTAAAATTATATGGCAATGTTTCCACGACCGAGGTGCTTTCACTCAACAACATTTCCGATCCACAGAAGATACAGGTGGGGCAGAAGCTGAGGATCAAAAAGAAGAGCTGATCCCTGATAACAATATATGCATCCTTTCAGATCATTTCTGATACTGCTGTTATTTCTCATTTGTCTGACCGGTGTCTTTAACATATATCCTGTCAGGGATATTTTTTCAGAACCGGAAACTGCTGCTGATACATCTTCTGCCGGTATCTCTTCGCTACCTGATCCCTCTTTCCCGGAGGTGCCGCCTACTGCTCCCGATAGTGCATATACAGAAGCCGGTAACGGATCGACAGATCCGATGGCATTTTTTCGCAGCTCTCTTTCCCAGCCGGGAGGACAGCTAAGAATAATGTATTACGGAGATTCTCAGGTAGAAGGCGACAGGATAACTTTCTATCTGCGTCAGCTGATGAGAGAAAAAAACGGGGGAAGCGGACCAGGGCTCTTCCTACCCGTGATGCCTGTGATGTATACCAAAACTTTATGGCTGAGAGCATCTCCAAACTGGGAAAGATATAATTACCTGTCGTACCGGCAGGGGGAGATATCTCATAACAGACTGGGTCCCTTTATGACGTTATGCCGTTATCTTCCGGAAGGTATTGTCTCCGGATTTCCTGAAAAAGCCTGGGTGAGGATCAGACCTTCAGCCTTTTCCGACACTGCTGCGTCATCGTGGGAAAACCTCAGGATAATCTATTCCCTCAGAGAAGGGACTGTCATTCTCAGTGTCAGTTCAGGAAATAACCTGATCATGAACGATACTCTTTTGAGCGGTAATGGGGTAAAAAACCTGGTGTGCAATATAAGAGGGTCGGACGACCTTCTCATCGAATTTGAAGGCAGGGTGAGTCCTGATATATTCGGGATCAGCATAGAGAGCCCCGAAGGAATTATTGTGGATAATATACCTCAAAGGGGAAGCGCCGGACTTGAGTTTACTATGGTTGACAGGGACAACCTTGCAGAATCGTACCGTATACTTTCGCCCGACCTCTTTGTTCTTCATTATGGGCTCAACATTGTCAGAAGCCCGGAACCCGATTTCCACTTCTACAGCAGAGGGCTTATCAGACAGATCAGACTATTGAGTGAAATAGCTCCAGGCACGCCGGTTTTAATAATAGGTGTATCTGATATGGTGCACAGGGAAACAGATAGTCTGACATCATATTCGAGTATACCTGCTATTGTGGAGGCACAGAGGAATGCAGCCTCTGCAACGGGTGCCGCCTTCTGGGACGCCCGTGCTGCTATGGGAGGAAGCATGTCGATTGTGGAATGGGCGCAAAGGACTCCTGCTCTGGCACAGGACGATTATGTTCACCTTACATATCCCGGCGCCGATACTTTGTCAGTCCTGATCTATAATGAACTTTTCCTCTCCAAAACTGATGACTACAGCGACGGAATTATTTCTGAGGAAGAACATGATACCATAAAAGCCAGCCCCTTCACAAATGCTTCAGGAGCTCCGGATGAAGTATCACACCGTCATCAGGAACTGCAAAAGCTCCTTCGCGGGTTGTGGACCTACGACTCTGCCAAACCATTTATTTTCACCTTACCCGGATTCTGGCTTTTCCTTCTCGTGGTCCTTGCCGCTTATATACTGGTATGGAAGAGCTTCCTGCTCAGGAACTCCTATCTTCTGATAGTAAGCCTCTTTTTTTATTTTAAAACAGGAGGTTTGTTCGTAGTCATCCTGTTTCTTATAACACTTATCGATTTTGCATGCGGATGTTTTATCCATATTTCGAAGAGAAGAAGCTCGAAGCGTTTTTTTCTTCTCCTCAGCCTTATTTCGAACCTGGGGATACTGGTATATTTCAAGTACACAGGTTTCATTGTGGAGACAATCAACAATCTTGCCGGCACTAATTTTTTAGTATATGATTACCTTGCTTCCTTCTCCAATTCTGCGCTCGGAACGACTTTCGATATAAGCAGTATTCTTCTTCCTGCAGGCATTTCCTTTTTTACTTTTCAGTCGCTGAGCTACACTTTCGATATCTACCGCCGTAAGCTGGAACCTGTCAGGAACATACTTGATTTCGGATTTTATGTGTCTTTTTTTCCTCAGCTCGTTGCTGGACCGATAGTAAGAGCTTCTGAATTCATCCCGCAGCTTTATTCAAAATATAATGTAACGAAGCGGGAATTCAGTCATGCGCTTTTTATGATCTCCAAAGGTCTTATAAAAAAGATAGTGATATCAGATTTTATAGCTGTAAATTTTGTAGACCGTGTATTTGAACTTCCGGCTCTTTATTCGGGATTTGAAAACCTTTTTGCGGTTTATGGCTATGGTCTGCAGATATATTGTGACTTTTCAGGGTATACTGACATAGCAATAGGGATTGCCCTTATCCTGGGCTTCAGGCTGCCGGTGAATTTCAACTCTCCGTACAAGGCTTCGGATATAGCTGATTTCTGGCGACGCTGGCATATTTCACTGTCGCGGTGGCTGAAAGACTATCTGTATATTTCACTCGGTGGAAACAGGAAAGGAAAAATCAGAACAGGCATAAACCTTATGATCACCATGCTCCTCGGCGGTTTATGGCATGGCGCTGCAATGAGATTTGTCATCTGGGGAGGACTTCACGGGATTGGGTTGATTATAAGCAGGATATGGACATCGGTATTGGGGAAAAGGCTTGTGTCTTCACGTATCAGGAAGGTCACGGGTATTTTTCTAACCTTCAATTTTGTAAGTTTCTGCTGGATTTTTTTCCGTGCACCCGACATGGATTCAGCGTGGATGATGCTGAGGCAGATAGGGGAGAACTTTTCTCCGGGTTCATGGGTGGAGCTTTTATCGGCTTACAGCAGCATTTTTCTTCTCATGGGGGCCGGCTATATAATCCATTTCCTTCCGGAGAAGATAAAAGAATCATACCGGGGGCTCTTCATCAGAATGCCTTTTATGCTTCAGCTTGTTATGATAGCCTTAGTGGCAGTTTTACTTATTGAAATGCGCAGCACCGACGTAATGCCATTTATATATTTCAGATTCTGAGAATGTTTTACGGTTTTTGTGACATTTTTTTCGGGAAATGAAGACCCTGCAATGTGGGGGAAATGCCTAAAACTGATGATTGTTCCGGTCAGATCACAGGTAGGGATTTTCCTCTGGTCTGTTTTTAATAAAAGGTGCAACTGCCCTGTTGTAAATTCCCTGCACATAGGCTATAGCCATTCCGTAATTTGTGACCGGTATACCGGCATTTATTGCAGGGCGCAGCCTGTTATGAAGCTGCCGCCTTGTAATCATGCAGCCTCCGCACTGGATGACAAGAGAATAATCGGTTATCGGTCTTGGAAGTGTGTCGAGACCTGCAACCACGTCAAATTCGAGCTTCCTGCCGGTAAAGTTGCTTATCCATCGGGGGATCTTTGTACGGCCTATGTCGTCGCAGGCAACATGATGTGTGCATGATTCAAGAAGCAGTATACGGTCTCCGTCTGCAAGCTTCGAAATGCAGGGAGTACCTTTCAGATAATTATCAAAGTCGCCCTTGAATCTTGCAAGCAGAATACTGAAACTGGTGAGTGGAATGTCATGAGGTATGGATGCGTCAGCCTTGTTGAAAACCTGTGAGTCGGTGACGGCCAGTGCAGGCCTGACAGCCGTTTTTTTGAGGAAGGCGTCCACTTCCCTTTCCTTCAGGATTATTGCAACAGCATCGTTGTCGAGGATATCGCGTATGGTCTGTACCTGAGGCAGTATAAGCCTTCCGGCCGGAGCTTCAACATCGATGGGTGTAATAAGAAGCACCAGGTCACCATAAGAGATAAGGTCTCCGATAAGTGTAGGCGTCCTGAATGAATGTTCAGGTATACTCTTTTTTATTAGCTCAATAAGTTCCTCATAGTTACGTCTGTCGACGATTGAAAACTCAATAAGGTCTGTTCCTGTTTTCTCTGATACCTTATCTCTGAACAGCTGAGAGGGTTGATTGAGATCAGATTTGTTGTGAACCACAATGAAAGGTATATCCCGGGATATGAATTTGCTTATCAGGTCATCTTCGGCCCCGCCCCAGGAGTTTTCAGTTACAACCAGGAGGGCCAGGTCGATCAGTTCGAGTGTTCTGACACTGCGTTCCACTCTTTTTTCTCCAAGCTCACCTGAATCGTCAATACCTGCAGTATCGACGAGTATAACAGGTCCGAAGCCTGTTATTTCGAACGATTTTTTTACAGGGTCGGTGGTTGTGCCGGCATGTTCTGATACTATTGCAATATCCTGCCCCGCAAGGGAGTTTATCAGGCTGCTTTTTCCGTTATTGCGGCGCCCGTAGATGCCTATATGTGGCTTTGATTCTCTCCCCCTGGATGTCATGTGTCACGTTTGCCGCAAAATTAGCAAATTTCGTCAAGCGAAAATCCCAGTTTCAACAGATTGCCTGGTTCGAGTATTGATTTGAGTTTTTCCGGATCCACCAGCTTCAACTTTGAGTTGGCTTCAAAAATGCCGGTCTCGTTTTCTTTCATCGCCAGGGCCAGCCTGGTTGCATTATGATATCCGATATAGGGAGTAAGGGCTGTTGTCACTGAAGGTGATCTGAGTAGAGCGTTGTATCCGGCTGCTTCATTTATCTTCAGTCCGGTGAAAAGATTTTTCAGTATGGTCCTGTCACAGGCGACGAGAAGATTGAGACTTTCGATCAGCGCCGAGCCTATGATTGGCAGGTAGGCATTGAGTTCAAGAGTGCCCTGGGCGCTTAAAGAGCTGATAAGGATATCGTTGGAGTATATCCTGTGCGCGGCTGAAATGACGAATTCGGGTATCACAGGATTAATTTTTCCCGGCATTATGGAGCTGCCTACCTGTTTTTCGGGGATAATGACAGTTTTGCCGGCTGAGATATCTGATGCCAGAAGTCGGATATCGGAAACCATTTTTTCAAGGTTAACGGCATGGGCTTTCAATATTGCGTGAATTTCAACCCATTTGTCAAGGTTGGAGGTTGTGTCGGCAAGATTCTCGCTGTGTGACAGCTGAAAGCCTGTCAGGGTTCTCAGTTCGGGAACCACCTCCATGATAAAAAACCTTGGTATCGCCATTCCTGTACCTATGGCTCCGCCTCCCAGGTTTATCTGCTTTATTCTTTCATAACATTTTGACACCCTCCACCAGTCGCGTGACAGTGCTTCATTGTACGCACCGAACAGAAGACCGAAAGAAGAGGGAACTGCTTCCTGCATCTGTGTATAGCCGGGTCTGAGTTTTTTTCTGTTCTCCTTTTCAAATTCTTCTGTTATCTGCCGGAGCTTGTTAATCGATTCCTCGAGAACCGACAGGAGCCTCATCACTGCGACAGTAAGGGCGGAAGGGATGACATCATTTGTAGACTGGAAGATGTTGGCATCTTCGGTAGGATCGATATAAGAATAATCGCCGGGTTTCTTCCCTGTTTTAAGGAGGGAGAGGTTGGTAATTATCTCATTAATATTCATGTTTATGCTAGTTCCGGCGCCACCCTGCATAGCCGGTACAATGAAAGAACCGAAATGTTTTCCTCCTGCCACTTCTCCTGCGCTTTCGGTGAGAGCGTCAAGAACCGTGTCATCTATTATTCTTATGGGAAGGTCTTTACCTTTTTTAGCCAGGGCGGCGTCGCGGAATTTCCTGTAGGTTTTATAGCAGGCAAGTTTTACGATCCCCACTGCCAAGTACCATTCCACCGGGAAAAGGAAATTTTCCACCCGGAAATTTTCTCCTGCCCTGGCTGCATTGATGCCGTAAAGAGCATCGAGGGGGATTTGCATTTCGCCGAGAGTATCTCTTTCAGTTCTGAACAGTTCCTGCATAGATGAATTCCGGTTTTTACAATACCTTGCTTTGATAAGCTTTCAGGAGGACATACAGTGGCAGCTCAGATATTTCCACCTGAGACAGGCCGGGAATATGCCAGGACATCGGCAGCGGTAATTTCATCCCTGCACAGGATGATCAGTCGTTCAAGGACGTTTCTGAACTCCCTGATATTGCCTGTCCACTCAATTTTCTGCAATTCCTTTATGGCATCCTTAGTTATGGCCATCCTGCTCATTCCGTATTCCCTGCAAATCATCGTTATGAAGTGCTCTGCGAGAAGCGGGATATCTTCCGTCCGTTCATTAAGTGTCGGAACGTGGATCAGGATCACGCTGAGTCTGTGATACAGGTCTTCCCTGAAATTGTTGTTTTCTATTTCTTTCTTTATGTTCTTGTTAGTGGCGGTAACGATCCTGACGTTAACCTGAATATCCTTGTCGGATCCAACCCTGGTGATCTTGTTTTCCTGCAGGGCTCTGAGCACTTTGGCCTGGGCAGAAAGGCTCATGTCGCCTATTTCGTCGAGGAAAAGGGTTCCTCCGCTGGCCTGTTCAAATTTTCCGATACGTTGCTTTATTGCCGAGGTGAAAGATCCTTTTTCGTGTCCGAATAGTTCACTCTCTATCAGTTCCGAAGGTATGGCTGCACAGTTTACTTCAACAAAAGGGCCTTTTGCCCTGCTGCTCTTCTCATGAATCTGGTGGGCCACCAGTTCCTTACCTGTGCCGTTGGCTCCTGTAATAAGAACCCTTGCTTCGGTGGGAGCTACCCTGTCGATCATCTCCTTCACTTTTTTGATGGCCTCTGATTCACCCACGATCTCGTACATCTTGCTTACTTTGTTTTTTAACACCTGTGTCTGGGTTATCAGGGATGATTTGTCCATGGCATTCCTGATAGTTATCAGTAAGCGGTTAAGGTCGAGGGGTTTTTCCAGAAAGTCGAAAGCTCCTTTCTTTATTGCATCTACAGCAGTGTCGATGTTGCCATGACCGGAGATCATGATAACGGGTACAGATGTCGACATCTCGGTTATCTTCTGGAGTACCTCGATGCCATCCATCTTTTGCATTTTGATATCGCAAAGGACTATATCATAAGTGTTGTTTGAGAACAACTCAATTCCTGACGGGCCGTCTTCAGCAACATCGACTTCATGTTTTTCGTATTCAAGCACATCCTTCAGAGTGTTACGGATAGCTTTTTCATCGTCAATAACAAGGATCTTTGACATAATTCATTTTATAAACAGGTCCCCGGTCACTACGGCAGAGGAATTCCAAAGGCAGACGAAAAGGCTGTTAACCGCTGTATCTCAGCCACTTCCATATCTCTTTCCACGACGATTTCTTGCCATACATAAGGATACCAGTACGGTATACTTTTGCTGCCATCCAAACGAAAGCAATGAAAGTAACCACCATCAGCGCCATCGAAACAGCCAGCTGCCACGCAGGTACACCGAAGGGAATACGCGCCATCATAACTATGGGTGACGTCAATGGTATAAGGGAGAACCATAGTGAAAGCTGGCTTTCAGGATTCTGCATGGTACCTATTGCGACAAAGAGAGCCAGGATTATGGGAATGGTTACAGGCAGCATGAACTGTTGTGTTTCAGTTTCATTGTCTACAGCCGAACCTATCGCAGCAAAGATGGAGGCATACAGCAGGTAGCCGGTGATGAAGTAAAAAACGAACGAAAAGATTATCAAGAGCCAGTCCTGATTCATCGCTGTTTCAAAGACCCTGGAAAACTCGGCAAGTTCGGGTGACATTTCCTGAACCTCGCTGATGTCGGGTACTTCTGCCTGGCCTGACTCCATAACACTCTGCGTAATGTTCTGTGTCATTTCAGTTATGTCACCTGTTTTCAGTACAGTACCTCTTAGTATGGCTACAGTCGCGATGGTCAGGAATATCCATATCATGAACTGGGTAAGTCCGACGAGGGCTATCCCGATGATCTTTCCGAGCATCAGCTGGGCCGGCTTAACGGAGGATACGATGACTTCAACCACCCTGTTGGTTTTTTCTTCTATAACGCCTCTCATAACCTGAGCGCCGAAGATGAAAACCAGCATATACATCAGAAGCCCTCCTAAATAGGCAAGTCCCATTGCCACTCCCGTACTTGTCTCAGTAGTCTTTCCCGCTTCGTCAACAATTTTGGTCACCGGATTTACGTTCGTTCGGATCTGTTTCAGGATTGAATCGAGGTTTTCGATATTGTACTGAAGAAGTTTTTTCTTCTCAATTTCCTTCTCGAGTGAACTTGAAATATGCTCGAGAAGTCCTATAGGCGGCTGTTTTTTTGAGTATATAACCGGATTGTTGATAGCCAGGGGTGAAATAAACAATATGCCATAATATCCTTCCGATTCGAATTTGTTTATCATTTCGTTTATGTCGGCTCCGGGAAGGTATTCAAAGTCGGCATCCTTAGTGTCGGGGATAACGTTAACGAATTCGTTTGTGTTTTCTTCGATCACTGCAATTTTCTTATATTCCTTACCTCCCGACATCATCATCAGGGGCATAACAAGAATGAGGGCTGCCATAAGAAGGGGTGCAAGGACGGTCATTATTATAAATGATTTCTTCCTTACCCTGGTAAGATATTCTCTTTTTATAATTACGGATACTTTATTCATGGTCGGTGATTTTCAGATATTGGGAAGATTAATTGCGTGATTCTACGACCCTGATGAAAATTTCGTTCATAGATGGCAGGGCCGGGTTAAAGGATATGATATTTCCCGATTTCATTAATGTCTGGAGTATCTCATTTGATGAAATCTCTCCTTTGGTGCTCAGCCTCACGAAGGTCTTCCCGTTTTCAGAAGTCTGTTCAAGTATGTCGTAGAGACCGTTCCCGGGAACCTTTATTTCTCCGCTGAAGGCCATTTCATATTCGTTGCCTGCCCATTCTTTCCGGATCTGGCTTACGCTTCCTTCCAGAATTGTACGGGATTTATTGATGAGGGTTATATTGTCGCAAAGTTCTTCAACCGATGACATGTTATGGGTTGAAAAAATTATTGTGGCTCCTCTTTCCCTGAGGAACAGGATCTCATTCTTAATGATGTTGGCGTTTACCGGGTCGAAGCCTGTAAAGGGTTCATCGAATATTATCAGCTTCGGTTCGTGAAGCACTGTTATTACAAACTGGACTTTCTGCTGCATTCCTTTTGAAAGTTCTTCCACCTTTTTGCCCCACCAGTCGACTATCTCAAGTTTTTTAAACCAGTATTTAAGTCTTTTCATGGCTTCACTTTTTGAAAGACCTTTGAGCTGGGCAAAGTAGAGAGCCTGTTCTCCGACTTTCATCTTCTTGTAAAGACCTCTTTCTTCGGGTAGATATCCGATTGTCATCACATCATCAGGTTGCAGTTTGCGTCCGCCGAGAAAGAGTTCTCCTGTGTCGGGGCCTGTGATCTGGTTTATGATCCTTATAAGGGTGGTCTTCCCGGCTCCGTTGGGACCGAGAAGCCCGTAAATGGATCTTTCAGGAACGGAAATACTGACGCTGTCGAGAGCCGTAAAATCACCGAACCTTTTGGTAATGTTTTTTGCTTCGAAAAGTGGCATAGAATAATCGGTATTGGTAATTTGGAGCTATAAATATATGAAAAGTTTATATTACTCGAAATAACCTTTCATTCTGTCGAAGAAGCTCCTGTCGTTTTTATCGGGTTTTGGTGTGAAAGAATCGGCTTCCTTAAGTTTCTCTATCATTCTGGCTTCTTCCCTGCTGATGTTTTTCGGGATCCACACGTTTACATGGACAAGCAGGTCGCCGCGGCCATAGGCATTTACCTCCGGCAGTCCCTTGCCTCTCAGTCTCAGTATTTTACCGGGCTGGGTTCCGGGGTCGATCTTGATCTTGACATTGGTGTCGACAGTAGGTACTTCGGCCTGGGTACCCAGGATGGCTTCGGGAATACTTATATAAAGATTATAAATGAGGTTATTCCCATCCCTGATAAGGGACTGATGTTCTTCTTCGTCGATGACCACCAGCAGGTCGCCGTTCACTCCTCCCCTGCGTGCGGCATTGCCCTGGCCGCTGACGGTCATCTGCATACCCTTGCCAACACCGGCAGGTATATTTATTTTTATAATCTCTTCTTTCTGCACAATGCCTTCGCCGTAGCAGGCATGGCATTTTTTTGTAATTGTTTTTCCTTCACCGCCGCAGGCCGGGCAAACCGAGGAAGTCTGCATCTGTCCGAGGATGGTGTTTGTAACCCTTGTAACATGTCCGCTTCCATGGCATGTTGAGCAGGTGGATATGCTGTCGGGGTCGGCTGCTCCGCTTCCTCCGCAGACGCTGCATGTAACATATTTGGTTACCTTGATCTTTTTCTCTGTGCCATTGGCTATTTCGCCAAGGGTAAGTTTTACTTTAACCCTGAGGTTCGATCCCTTGTTCATACGGCGTGAACTGCGGCGGCTGCTTCCGAAACCTCCGAAACCACCGAATGCATCACCGAAAATATCGCCGAAGGAAGAGAAAATATCTTCCATGGTCATGCCTCCGCTGAAACCGTTTCCGGAGTTACCCAGGCCTGCATGTCCGAAGCGGTCATACCGGGCGCGCTTTTCTTCGTTGCTGAGCACCTCATAGGCTTCGGCAGCCTCCTTGAAATTTTCCTCAGCCTTCTTGTCGCCAGGATTTTTATCAGGATGATATTTCAGAGCCTGCTTCCGGTACGCTTTTTTTATATCATCCTTTGTGGCATTCCTCGATACTCCAAGGACCTCATAATAATCTCTTTTTTCCATCACTGCAGATTTCCCGTGCCCCGGTATTTATAACTTAATCAGGGAGTGCTTATTCACCGATTACAACCTTTGCATGTCTGATAACTTTGTCGTTAAGGTAATAACCCTTAAGCACCACATCAACGATCTTGCCTTTGTTCTTCTCTTCCTCCACGGCGGTTTTTGCCACTGCATCGTGAAGATCTACGTTGAAGTCGGCATTTGCCGATTCAATTTCCTTAACCCCGTTCTGA
>JAFGXX010000026.1 GCA_016936435.1 Bacteroidales bacterium | reverse complement strand
CTGCTGGGCAGGTGCTCTTTCAAGCCTCTGTCTGTCGGTCATTGCTCCTCTTGCCTGCACGGGGTTTGCAGAGAGTACAGCGTAACCGTTCTGGTGCGAGAATCCGCTTTCACTTACATCGCCGTCCCAGTTAACGCTATAGCCCTTGCTGAAGGCATAATCAATAATTTCGATAAGCTCATCAAGCGGCACGTTATGGAATCTCTCCATCGACCAGTTGTCGGGTACCTCAAGGATGCCACGGGTATAAAAGGGGAAATGAGTAAAGGAGGTTATCTGGACATAGTCGTCGGGATTGATGCCAAGACTTGCTGCGAAGGTTTTCGGGGTGTACGATTTTCCTTTATAGGTAAAGGTTTCCGGTACTTTTCCGAGATAGGTGTCGAGAACAGCGTTGACGATAGCTTCATACTGCTTGCTTTCATTACGGCGTTCGACGGGTACTGCCGCGACAGCGTTGATGAATGCCTGAAGCTCACTGTGGTTGTGTGTCGGGGATCCGTAATTCAGTCCGTTGTACACTTCGTCGGGTACCATACCATAATTACTGAAGACTCTCATCCAGTCGTGGGAGAGGCTTCCCGGGCCGAGATTACCCTTGCCGCGGCGCAGATAGTTGTCCTGCAGCCTGTCGATGTAGTTCATGCGAACCACGAACATCTCCGAGAGGTCATACTCACCTTTACCCATGCGAAGAAGCTCTGTCTCAATGAAGGAAGTGGTTGCAAAACACCAGCATGTACCTGTTGCAGCCTGGTTTTTCACGGATGTGGTCTTTAAATCGACGACAGGGGTGAATTTATACCCTTCATCGGTTTGTTCGGCCCGGGTATTTCTGTTCTGAGCATTTGAGTACGAAGCAAGAAATACCGGAATTGTGATAAGAAGGAAAAACTTTTTCATGTCAGTATTTATTAATATCAAATATTTGTGATTCAGCTTTTAAAAAACCAAGGGACTAATCTAACAAAATTCAGGACATCAAAAAATGATTTTAAAGGCAAAAAACAAACTGTGATTTTTATGCCCGGAACCGTGCATTTTTAAATGTCTGTCCAAACAAGTCTTACCTGAGTGTCGGATAGAAGGCATCTTCGATATGGTCGATCTTACTCTCTTCACCGGAAATTATAACAGTAATTATGTCGAAACGACTCTCCTTTGATACCTTAAACCATTCGATATATTTTTCGGCACAAAGTATAATCGATTTTTGTTTATCGCGGTTAACAATTTCACCTACAGGCAGAAGCAGCTCTTCCGTTCTGGTCTTTACCTCGGCGAAGACAATGAAATCTTTGTTTTCGGCGATAATGTCAACTTCATGCCTTCCGTATTTCCAGTTTCTTTTAAGGATTTTATATCCTGACTCCTGCAGGTGACCGGCAGCCATCTGTTCGCCCTTTTTTCCCAATTCATGAAAATCGGCCATCTCAGATCTCTATTAATTTGTTTTTAATCGCGAAAAGGATAAGGCTCGCAGTATTTTTTGAGTTTGTTTTTCCGAGAAGGTTGGCTCTGTGTTTGTCGACAGTTCTTTTGCTTATAAAGAGCGATTCCGCTATTTCCTGGTTAGAAAGGCCCTCACATATCTTTAGAAGTATCTCTTTCTCCCGTTTTGAAAGATTAGCCGAGCGGCTCTCCTGTTCACGGGTCTTTATTTTCTGGATCACATGATGAAGGAGTTCCTGTGAGAAATAGCTTCCTCCCCTGTATACAGTGAGAATAGCTTCTTTTACCTCCATTATATCGGAATCTTTGAGCAGAAATCCCTTAGCTCCGGCATCGACCATTCTGTAATAGTATTCTTCCTCCCCGTACATTGAGAGTGCGATGATACTTATTGAAGGGCAGAGTTTCAGTCCTTTTCTTGTAGCTTCTATTCCGTCCATGACCGGCATGTTAATATCCATCAGGGCTATGTCGGCCATAGATGTTTTGATGAGATTGACAAAATCCTCTCCGTTTGATGCTTCTCCGGCAACTTCAAATTCGGGGAATGAATTCAGGAGGATCTTCAGCCCGTTTCTGAAAAGCTGGTGGTCGTCTGCAATGATTATCCTTATTTTTTCCATAAACAACCGTTGATCAGTGTTCACCCTATGTAAATCATCAGTCAGTCACTTTAATCAGGGCGCTGGCTCCTTTGCCCGGGGCGCTTTCGAGAATAAAAACTCCCTGGACGGTTTTGACACGGGTTTCGATATTTGACAGGCCCATACCTTTGAAGTCGTCCCTTTTCATCATCGACATGTCGAAACCCCTTCCGTTATCATAAAAGTGCAAGGTAACTATTTTTTCAAGTTTGTTCAATTCAATCTCAATGCGTGAGGCCCCTGAATGACGGATACTGTTGTTTATAAGCTCACATACAGAGCGGTAAAGGACCACCTCCTTATCATTCTCGAGCCTTGTATTCTCCATATTGGTTTTAAAGACTATTTCAACCATGTTGGTCTGGTTAATTTTCGAAACGAAGGTGCTTATGGCGCTTGCCAGACCGAAATTCGAAAGAATATGCGGGCTCATATTGTTGGATATATCCTTGATGGTCGTAATAGCCTCGTTGACAAGATGATTTGCATTGTTGAGTATTGATAAACCGGAGGTATCCGTAATTCTGTTATTGAGTGAAGAAAGTGACATTTTGACGGTAGACAGAATAGGTCCGAGTCCGTCGTGGAGGTCTTTTGCAAATCTTCTTTTTTCGTTCTCCTCGGTGTTGATTATCGCATTGAGCAACTTTCTTTCGGTCCTGAGTCTGTCGATCTCGGCCCTCTTGAGCGAGTAGAATATCTCTCTGATAAGAATTACTCCCACTATTATCATGAAGGAGATAAAAACACCCATCCACTCATCGATCATCTGCCACGTATATGAGGGAGTTCCCCTGTAGAGTTCTGTCAGCTGGATAAGCTTGCGGACTGCCATGAAGACAAATGAAAGCGAAAGGAGTATCCATGACAGCCTGTAACGGGTAAGTTTTATTAACCCGAGGGCAAATGATGCAGCAATGATCTGCAATACTATTGAAATGATGAGTGCAACAAGTCGGACCATGGCGAAAGGGATGGATTATTATGCAAAAGTAGGGCTATTTAACAAAACACATTAAAACAGTTCATACATTTCTTTATACCTTTACCGCCTCAAAAAAAACGTATGCGTATCCTGTATAATCCGGGAATATTTCTGTACTCTGCCCTTGCCCGGCTTATTTCCCCGTTCAACAGGAAGGCAGATTTGCTGGTAAAAGGTCAGAAAAGGACTTTTGAAGTTCTTCGAAAGAGTATTGTCAAAGGAGAAAAGTACTTCTGGTTTCACTGTTCATCGCTGGGAGAATTTGAACAGGGCCGTCCGGTCATGGAGGTTCTGAGAAAGGAGAAGCCTGAATATAAGATCCTCCTGACATTCTTTTCCCCGTCAGGTTATGAGATCAGGAAGAGCTGGCCCCTGGCTGATGTGATTTGCTATCTCCCTGCCGACACCCCTTCCAATGCCAGGCGCTTTATTGGCATGGTCAGACCAGAGAAAGCTGTTTTTGTGAAATATGAATTCTGGAACAACTACATAAGTGAGCTTTACCGCGAGGGGATCCCCCTCTATCTTATTTCTGCTCTTTTCAGGCCGGGTCAGCATTTTTTCAGTTGGTACGGGGCTTTTTTCAGAGCCATGCTCCGGAAATTCAGATGGATATTTGTTCAGAATGAAGAATCAAGGAATCTTCTGGGTGAACTTGGGATCATGAATGTGACTGTTGCCGGTGACACACGCTTCGACAGGGTTCTGAAGATAGTGTCGGAGGCATCCGATATTCCGGTTGTTGAGGAATTCAGGGGTCAGGAAAAGCTCTTTGTCGCAGGTAGCAGCTGGAGACCTGATGAGGAGATCATGGCCCGGTACATAAACAGTTACCCTGAGAAGATGAAATGGATCTTTGCCCCCCATGAGACAGATCCTGATAATTTAAGAAGACTTGAGAAGCTATTTAAAGTGAAATGTGTCAGATTTTCGCGCTTCGGAAAAGATGATACCGATGCGAGGGTAATGATTATTGATAATGTAGGTATGCTGTCATCGGTATACCGTTATGCCTATGTAGCTGCAGTGGGGGGGGGATTCGGGAAAGGCATACACAATGTTCTGGAGCCGGCCTGCTGGAGCAGGCCTGTTTTATTCGGCCCGGAACACGGAAAATTCCGTGAAGCTGTCGATCTCATAGCTGAGGGAGGAGCAGGCACTTTCAGTGATTACAATGAATTCAAGGACCTTCTTGAAAGATGGCTCACGGATGAAGATCTCTACATAATGGTTGCCGGTTCTGCCGGGAGATATGTTAAAAAGAATAGCGGAGCGACAGCTATAATCAAAACAAAAATCATATAAAACCACCCCTGAAAATATCAACACCTAAGGCTTAAAACCTGTTAGTTCCGAATTCTTAAAAAAGTATAGAAGATTTCAGACTCTATACTTCAATAAGGGTTTGATAAATTGCTGAAAACTTATTGAAAAAGCGTTAAAAAGTTGTTAATAATTACGGAATGCCATTTCTGATTTATTGTGCCCGTAGCTGTAATTTCATCCCCTGCCCGGGAAGAACTGTGGCTCAATCCGAAACAATTGAATTTCAATGCTTTTATAAATTACAACTACAACTATAACTTACTCAACAATGCGAAAACTAAAATTCACTCTCATGCTGTTGTCCCTGATTATAGGGTCAGCCACCCTCATGGGTCAGGTGACAACCTCTTCTCTCACTGGCAAGGTAACCGAGGAGAATGGCAATCCTATGGCCGGGGCGACGATTCTGGCCACCCACCTGCCATCAGGTACCATCTATGGTGCTGTTGCCAATAGTTCGGGCATCTATTCAATCCAGGGCATGCGTCCGGGCGGTCCTTATACGGTCAATGTAACTTTCATCGGCTACAAAACCCAGAGTTTCACTGAGATTACCCTGTCGCTCGGAGAAAACACAACCCTGAACTCGACCATGGTATCAACCATGACCGAGATGACAGAGGTTACCGTGGTTGGTTACGCGACATCAAAATTCAGTACCACGCAGACCGGTGCAGTGACAAATATCACTAATAACCAGATAGCGAATTTGCCGACAGTGAATCGCAGCATTACAGACGTTACCCGCCTCTCGCCCTATGGGGGCAATGGGATGACCTTTGCCGGCTCAGATGGTCGTACGGCTAACTTTACAGTGGATGGAGCCAATTTCAACAACAACTTCGGTTTGAGTTCAGCTCTTCCCGGTGGAGGCAACCCTATTTCTATTGAAGCTATCCAGGAATTGCAGGTTGTAATCGCTCCGTATGATGTTCGTCAGACTAACTTCATTGGTGGTGGTGTAAACGCTATTACAAAATCCGGTACAAATACCTTCAAGGCCAGTGCCTATACTTTTCACAGAAATGAAAACATGCGCGGTGATGCTGTTAATGGCGTGCAAATACCAGGTGCGCGTGAGGTTGACCGCAATACAACTTATGGTTTTACTTTTGGTGGACCCATTATCAAAAACAAATTGTTCTTATTTGTAAACGGTGAAATGGCTAAAACACCAACCGTTGTCAATCGTTGGAGAGCTTCAACGGATGGTGTTGCCGATGCTGACAATTATATTTCCCGCACAACAGAAAGCGATCTTCAGACAGTATCAGATTATGTTAAAAGTAAGTATGGATATGAAACGGGATCGTTTACAAATTTCCCTGCGGATGAAAACAATTACAAGCTTCTTGCCCGCCTGGATTGGAATATCACAGACAAACATCGTATGGCCCTGCGTTATAACTACACGAAAAACCTCTACTATAACCCGCCAAACGCTTCATCTATGGACGGAGGTACCCGTATGTCTGAGGCAAGAATGTCACAGGCCTCAATGTCGTATGCAAACTCGATGTATTCTATGAACAATCTTGTTCATTCATTTTCTTTTGACTTAAACAGCCGTTTGTCCGATAACTTATCTAACCAGTTATTGGCAACATATTCAAAACTAGACGATTTGCGCGGATCTACTTCCGATGAATTCCCTTTCATCGATATTTTGAAAGACGGGCAAGCCTATCTGTCTCTGGGGTATGAGCTTTTCACCTGGAACAATGCTGTTCACAACAAAGTATGGAACATTAAAGATGAGTTGACCTATTATTCAGGTAACCACAAAATTGTAGGTGGTATCGCATATGAATACAAGATGGCAGATAATGCTTATATGCGTAACGGTACAGGATACTATCGCTACACAAGTCTTGACGACTTCCTAAACGAAGGAACGCCTGAAATTGTAAACTTAACTTATGGTTATGACGGGGAGAGCAATCCTGCAGCCCGCATAAGATCAAACAAAATCGGAGTTTACGCGCAGGATGACTGGAGCCTGGCTGCAAATCTCAAACTTTCGTATGGACTTCGTATCGATGGGCTTTTCTTCGATAATAATGATTTGATAACAAACCAGGCTATTCTTGACCTTGATTATTCCGGTCGTAATATCAATACAGGAAAATGGCCTTCAGCAAATATCATATTCTCTCCCCGTATAGGTTTTGCGTGGGATACGTTTGGCGATAAGAGCCTGAAAGTTCGTGGAGGGACCGGTCTTTTCTCCGGTAATTTACCTCTGGTATTCTTCACCAATATGCCTACCAACGGTGGAATGGTACAGTATCAGGCACAGATAAATGCAGTTAACGCAGCAAATAATGGTTTCACAATGGATGAATTCGCCGGCGGTCTTGTAACTGATGCTGAAGGGAATGCCAATATTGCCGCACTTTATGATAAGTTAACATCGTTGGGATATCCTTCAACGATTTCTCCTGAAGACGGGACAGTTCCTTCTGCTGTTAACGGTGTAGATCCAAATTTCAAAATGCCGCAAGTATGGAAAACGTCACTTGCTGTTGATTATGCATTCAAAACATCTTTTCCATTATCAGTAACGGTAGAAGGAATTTACAACAAAACAATCAACGGTGTTTCTATTTCTGACTGGAGTATTCCAAATGTTGGTGGTTTCGCCCGTTTCAACGGTGTTGACAACCGTCCGATTTATCCTGCCGGTTATCGTACCAACACAAAAGCCTTTATGCTGGAAAACACAAGTCTCGGTTATGGCTGGTCAGGCAACATTACCTTCAATGCTCAACCGGCAAAATGGCTCGATCTGATGGCTTCCTATGCACACACGGTTGCCAAGGATGTTACCGGTATGCCCGGATCGGCTGCAGAATCTGCATTCACATACGTGCCCACGGTGGAAGGCCCCAACTTCATCAGATTGCACAATTCTCAATACACCACACCCGATCGTCTGGTGGCTTCGCTTACTGCCCATGACAACAGCGGGAATCACTACAGCTTTATCTATGAAGCATGGCATGGTGGAGCGAAATACTCATACATGATGGTTAACGATATCAACAGTGACGGTTACAACTACGATGCAATCTATGTTCCAACCGACGCTGATGTGGAAAGCAATCAGTTCCGCTTTGTTTCGGCAGACGACAAAACCCGTTTTATGGACTATGTTCATGCCAACAGTTATTTGAAAAATCACCAGGGGGAATATGCAGAGCCCTATAGCGTTTACTCTCCCTGGGTTCATCGCATTGACTTTGGCTACAAACACGATTTTGTTTTTAATGGAAGCAAAGACAAACACAGGCTGCAACTCAGCCTCGATCTCAAAAATGTATTGAACTTGTTCAATTCTGAATGGGGCGTCGGCAAATATCTGAATCCGGCAATCGGTTCGGAAGCTCGTATTCTCAAATATGAAGGTGTGGATGCTGACGGTGTGGCTACATTCTCCACACCCTCCTCAATCAATGGTGATACCAAAACATTCACACCAAGTTACACATTGGGTCAGTGCTGGTATGCTTTAATCGGCATCAAATATATTTTCAACTAATAAAAAGTACGGCAATATGAAATTAAAATACTTTTTCCCATTATTCATCGCGTCAGTTGCCCTGATGGCAAGCTGTGACGATGAATTCTCAGTGACGTTGCTTGATGAAATTCAGGTATCGTCGTCATACGTGTCTATCCCGTTAACGGGTGGTTCTGCATCCATTACCATAACAGCTGATGATAGCTGGACAGTCGTGAACAGTTTACAATGGCTGACTATCTCTTCAGCCTCTGGCAGTGCCGGTGAATCAACGCTTACGTTTACAGCTGAATCTACCTTGGATGGTCGCACCGGAGAGGTAAAAATTCAATGTGGAGACGTAACTCAGAGAATAAACGTCATCCAGGGCCTGGCAACAATTGAAACTGCCACCTGTGCGGATGTAATTGCCGGACCAAACGACAAGACCTATCAGGTAACCGGGGTTTGTACGGCAATAACCAACACACTTTACGGCAACTGGTATTTGGAGGATGAAACAGGTTCTATTTATATCTATGGTACTCTTGATGAAAAGGGTGGTACGAAAAACTTCCTGAGTTTAGGACTTGAGGTGGGTGATGAAGTAACTGTTCAGGGACCAAAAACTACCTACGGAACAACGGTGGAATTGGTAAATGTAACGGTTATCACAATCAACAAATCACTGATTAAAGTTGATTCTGTTGAAAACGCAGTACTTCCCATCGAAGGTGGTGAATTTATTGCATACCTTACCTGCAAAGGACAAGGCGTATCGGTAGAAATTCCCGAAGATGCCGAATCCTGGTTGTCAATTTCCTCCATTCAGTCGGCAGGAACCTCTGCTGTTGTGAAATTCAAAGCTGAAGCTAATGCGGGCGGAGACCGCGGAACCATAATCACATTCCATACCACTGACGGGATTAAAGACTACACTTCACAAACATCCCTTAGCCAGACAGGAGCGATTATAGATGCTTCAATTGCAGAATTCCTTGCAGCTGAAGTTGGTGATACACAATATCGTTTGAAAGGTGTTATTACCAGTATTACCAATACCACGTATGGCAATTTATACCTTAGAGATTTCTCGGGTGAGGTCTATGTATATGGTATTCAGGATTTCAGTACCAAAGGCTTAAAAGTGGGTGACATCATCACTATTGTCGGAAAACGTGCCGCATATAATGGAAATCCACAAGTAGGCTCTGCTGTACTGGAAAGCTCTGTTCCTGTGACAGCGGCAACCATTGCAGAGGTGCTTGCTAAACCTGACGATCCCAATACATACTTTATGGTAACCGGTGAAATTACATCCATTGTCAATGATACATATGGTAATCTTTATTTGAAAGAAGGTGACGATGAAATTTACGTGTATGGCTGTTATCCCGGTTATGGTGCAACAGGCGACAATAGAAAATACCTGATAGCTGACAAAGGCCTTAAAGTGGGAGACCAACTGACGGTTATTGCACCGAAGGGCTCTTATGGCGGATCTCCGCAGCTTTCAAATAGTATTTATTTCGACCACGTAAGTTCGAAGTAAGTAATACGAAACTTTGTGCCATAAGTATGTGACACGCAGAATAAGTTGCGTGAGAGATAATAAAAAGGGCTGCCGGATACGGTGCCCTTTTTTTAATATCCTTAGTTTACAAAAGATTGTGCCTGATTTGCAAGTAGCACAAAATGAGGCGATTACAAAAAGTTAATAACTATACCTTGAAATGTTGATAAACTTAAAATTTTTGTCTTGCATTGAGAATTCTGCTTGTCTAATTTAGCAATTACCCACAAAAAAATTCTGGGGTAGTTTAATCTAATTATAATCAGGGAATAACAGATTCAATAGTAATTATGGGAGAGCTTTTTGTTCATGTACCGGTTATTGTTTTCGGGAAAGAGAAAGAGGAGCATTCAGATGTTCAGGAAAAGATTGCAGAAAAGGAAAGTATAAAGCAGTTGAAAGGAGACCGTATAGTTTATTCTCATGATGAAGCTGTTGAGGATAGTATAAGGTATTTCAGGGGTGATGAGCTGGCCGCACGTGTATGGGCCAACAAATATGCCCTTAAAGATTCCTTCGGCAATCTTTACGAAAAAAATCCTGACGACATGCATCGCCGGCTGGCCCGCGAAATTCACCGCATCGAACTGAAATACAGGAATCCCATCCCCGAAGAGCTTATCTACAGTGTTCTGAAGGATTTTAAGTACATAGTTCCCCAGGGTGGCCCGATGACAGGCATTGGTAACGAGTACCAGATAGCATCATTGTCTAACTGCTTTGTAATTGGTAATGAGGGTCATTCCGACTCCTATGGGGGTATCATGAAGATAGACCAGGAACAGGTTCAGCTCATGAAACGACGTGGTGGTGTTGGCCACGATCTCTCACACATACGTCCGAAGGGAACACCTGTTCTTAACAGTGCCCTCACCTCAACAGGAGTCGTGCCTTTTATGGAAAGATACTCCAATTCTACCAGAGAAGTTGCGCAGGACGGAAGAAGAGGAGCACTGATGCTCTCTATTTCCATCAAGCATCCCGACTCGGGCAAATTCATCGACGCAAAGATGGAATCGGGAAAAGTTACCGGAGCCAATGTGTCCGTAAAGATCACCGACGACTTCATGAAAGCCGTACAGGAAAAAACGATGTTCAGGCAGCAATATCCCATCGGCTCCGACAATCCAAAGTTTGTAAGCGACGCAGATGCGAACCAGCTGTGGGAGAAAATTATTCACAACGCATGGAAATCGGCTGAACCGGGAGTCTTGTTCTGGGATACGATAATAAGGGAAAGCGTCCCTGACTGCTATGCTGACCTTGGCTTTGAAACCCGGTCGACAAATCCGTGCGGCGAAATACCTCTCTGTCCTTACGACAGCTGCCGTTTGCTGGCAATAAATCTTTACAGCTACGTTAAAAATCCGTTTGCTGAAAATGCAAGCTTCGATCACGATCTTTTCAAAGAACATGTCGGGCTAGCACAACGTATAATGGATGATATAATAGATCTGGAGCTTGAGAAAATAGATGCCATTCTTGAGAAAATAGATGCCGATCCTGAAAACGACGAACTGAAAAGAGTCGAAAGAAACCTCTGGAAGAATATCAGGAAAAAAGCTGAAGAGGGAAGAAGGACAGGTATCGGGATAACAGCCGAAGGTGATATGCTGGCAGCCCTGGGATTAAGATACGGAAGTGAGGAGGCAACGAATTTCTCTGTCGACGTTCACAAAACTCTTGCCCTCGAAGCCTATAAGTCATCGACATACCTGGCAAAGGAAAGAGGCCCTTTTACAATATATGATGCTGAAAGAGAGAAGAATAACCCATTCATCCTGAGGTTGAAGGAAGCCGACCCCGTCATGTACAACAACATGGAAAAATTCGGACGGCGGAATATAGCTCTCCTTACCATTGCCCCGACGGGTACCACAAGCCTAATGACGCAGACAACATCGGGCATCGAACCTATATTCTCGGTTTTCTATAAGCGCCGCCGCAAGGTAAACCCTAATGATAAGGATGTAAAAGTGACCTTCAGGGACGAAGTGGGTGATTCGTGGGAGGAATTTACGGTATTTCATCATAAATTCGTCGAATGGCTTAAGGTGAAAGGATACGACCCTGAGGAGGTCACCCATATGGATGACGCTGAGATTGCCAAAATCGTCGAAAAATCACCCTATAACAAAGCTGCTGCCAACGATGTAGACTGGATTGCCAAGGTAAAGATGCAGGGTGCCATACAAAAATGGGTTGATCATTCCATCAGTGTTACCATAAACCTGCCGGCCAATGTAAAGGAAGAACTTGTCAGTGAACTATATATGACGGCATGGAAGTCGGGCTGCAAAGGGGCTACAGTATATCGCGACGGATCAAGGAACGGCGTGCTGATAACCGGCAAACCTGAAAGCAGGGCCGACAGGGTTAAAAGACCAAAAGTTCTCGAGTGCGACGTTATAAGGTTCAACATTAACGAAGAAAAATGGGTGGCCTTTGTAGGACTAAAGGATAACAGGCCCTACGAAATATTTACCGGGATTGCCGATGAGGAGATATATCCGATTCCGAAAAGCATTGTGAAGGGACAGATCATAAAGATCAAAAATGAAGAAGGCAAATCGAGATACGACTTCCAGTACACTGACAAGTATGGCTATAAGAAAGTTATTGGAGGTTTGTCGCACATGTTCAAACCCGAATTCTGGAACTATGCCAAGCTTATATCGGGAGTACTGCGGCACGAAATGCCAATTGCCGATGTAGTAAACCTGGTACAGTCGCTGAAACTGGACAGTGAATCGATCAACAACTGGAAAAACGGTGTTGAGAGATCATTGAAAAAATATATACCAAACGGAACCAGAGCCAAAGGTAAATGCGAATGCGGATCTGAGAACCTGGTATATGAGGAAGGATGCCTGATCTGCAAAGATTGCGGCAATTCAAAGTGCGGTTGAAGAATTAGTTAACTGGTTTTCAGCGGACAGCCCTGAGCAAACCTCTTCTTAGCCAGGGCTTCCGCAATTTCTTATCGTAATAATGTATCATGTAGCCGTACGACGGCTCAACAGAAAATCCCCGCCTTTCAAGAAGGTCAGTAAAATCCCTCTCATCATCATGGCCGTGGTAAGTGCACAACGCTATCTTAAGATGACTTGTTTGTGACAGGGTGTGACTCAGCCCGCTCAGGACTTTTCTTTCAAAACCGTCGACATCTATTTTCAGGAAAGATACTGAAGGATCCTGTTCGATAAGGGTGTCTAAAGTGATCTCATTATCACAGTCACGGTCAGAAACGTATTTGTCTATAATCTCAACCTTTTCCTTCCAGGGAGAAAAAGTCGCTTCAAGGGCTCTGATCCACCGCCGGTCCGATTCTATAAGATATATCTTTCTTACTGTGTCAGCTACCGACAGGGAAAAATTTCCTTCTGCAGCTCCGATATCAACGACTGTATCATTCTTCCCGGGGGAAAAATCCGGTGAGAGATAACGATGAGGACTACCGGGATCCTGTTCCCTGCAAATATCGGTATAGTATCTCAGTATTCTCTTCCTGCTCCAGCCCTGTCTGAAATAAAGCCGCCTGCCATCATGTACAACGTAATGCATGCGGTTAGTTCCGTCGTAGTGCAGAGAAGTTTTTTCCGCTGAGTAAGACGAAGAGAAGGGATAAGGGAAAATTTCCACCGGGTTATTCTTAAGATATTCCAGTATCTCTTTTTCCTCATCATTCACTTCCTCTTCGTGAAGAGAAGAGTAATGATCAATAATACTTTTCCGTAACCGCTTTTTCAGGATCACTGTTCTTATAGGTTTGGGAACGAAAATCCTGTAGATGGTAAAGAAAAAAGAATTCATTGATCCTCAGTTGTTTATCCGAAGCCGTTTTATTTTATGACTCCAAGCTCCCTGCCTATTTTCGCAAAAGAGTTTACAGCCTTGTAGAGGTGTTCTTTTTCGTGAGCTGCTGATATCTGGACTCTTATCCTGGCTTGGCCTTTGGGGACCACAGGATAGTAAAAGCCGATCACATAGATGCCTTCATCCAGAAGTTTGGCAGCGAATTCCTGTGACAGTTTTGCATCGTAGAGCATCACGGCACAGATAGCCGACTTTGTTGGTTTGATGTCGAAACCCAGGTTGGTCATCCTGCTGATGAAATATTCTGCATTACCGTGAAGCCTGTCCTGCAGTTCATTTGTCTCAGTCATCATGCTGATCATTTTTATTCCTGCGGCTGCCACCAGGGGAGGTATGGAGTTTGAAAAGAGGTAGGGTCTGGACCTTTGTCTCAGAAGTTCGATTATCTCTTTTTTGCCGGTTGTAAAACCTCCTATTGCACCTCCGAAAGCTTTCCCGAGGGTTCCTGTTATAAGCTCAACTTTTCCCATGAGGCCGTATAATTCGGTAACTCCGCGGCCTGTCTCGCCTACCACACCGGCAGAATGAGATTCATCGACGAGGACCATGGCATTATACCTGTTGGCAAGTTCGACGATCTTATCGAGGGGAGCAATATTCCCGTCCATTGAAAATACTCCATCGGTGACAATAAGGCGGAATCGTTGTTCCTGAGCCAGCTGAAGCTGAGTTTCGAGATCTTCCATATCAGCATTCTCATACCTGTACCGCTGGGCTTTACAGAGTCTCACGCCATCGATTATTGATGCATGGTTCAGTGCATCGGAGATTATTGCATCTTCACTTGTAAGTAAAGGTTCAAATACACCTCCGTTGGCATCGAAGCATGCCGCATACAGGATAGTATCTTCCGTATGAAAAAATCTGGCGATCCTGCTTTCAAGCTCCTTATGAAGATCTGAAGTTCCGCAGATGAAGCGGACAGATGACATTCCATAACCATGGTCATCGAGAGCGGCTTTTGCAGCTTCAATAAGTTGCCGGTTGTTTGAGAGCCCGAGATAATTGTTAGCGCAGAAATTCAGAACCTTTTGCCCCGTATCAAGCTCTATTTCAGCTCCCTGAGGAGAAACTATTATGCGTTCTTTTTTATAAAGGCCAGCTTCTTCAATTTCCTTAAGCTGAGTTGCAAGATGTTTCTGGAATGAAATGTACATGTATTATTTTTTGCAATGAGAAGGCGCAAAAATCATCATATTATCATTATTAATTTATGATGATAATCATTATATCCGATAAAAACCGGACATGCTTATGCGCCATATTTTGCTATAATTTCTTCTTTTGTAAGACCGAGTATACCATATTTTTCCCCGATTTTAATGAAAGCATCCAGCGCTTTCTCAAGATGGTGAATCTCATGTCCGGCTGAAATCTGTGTTCTGATCCTTGCCTGCCCGTTAGGAACCACAGGGAAGAAAAATCCAATGGCATAAATGCCTTCGTCATAAAGATCCCTGGAAAAATCCTGTGAAAGCTTTGCATTAAACAGCATAACCGGAACAATTGGGCTGTTCCCTTCCTTTAAAATAAATCCTGCTTCTGTAAGTCCTTTTCTCCACCAGGCGGCATTCTTTTCCAGCTTGTCGCGTCTTTCAGTACTCGAAGAGAGGATATCAAAAACCTTAAGCACTCCGGCAACAATTACCGGTGATATTGTATTCGAGAACAGATATGGACGGGCTTTCTGCCTGCACATCTGGACAATTTCCTTTCTGCCCGACACGCATCCTCCGGAAGCACCGCCAAGGGCTTTTCCAAAAGTTGTGGTTATTATATCAATTTTGCCGACGACATTGAAATATTCATGAGTTCCCCGGCCGGTTCTTCCTATGAATCCGGAGGAATGAGAATCATCGACAAGGATCAAGGCTTCGTATTTTTCACAAAGCTTAACTATTTCATCAAGCTTTGCCAGATCACCATCCATCGAAAATACTCCATCGGTTATTACCAGTTTTATCCTTTTATCAGAATGAAGCAGGAGCTTTTCCTCAAGATGCTCCATGCTGGAATGCTTGAAAGTGTCATGCTGGGCGCTGCATAATCTCATCCCGTCAATTAATGAGGCATGAACAAGCCGGTCTGAAATCATAATATCCTCGCTTGTAAGAATTGCTTCGAAAATTCCTGCGTTTGCATCCATGCATGAAGGGAAAAGAATGGTATCCTCAGTGCCAAGGAACTCTGTTACCTTGTTTTCAAGTTCCCTGTGAATATCCTGGGTGCCGCAAATGAAGCGTACCGACGACATTCCATAACCTCTTTTTTCAAGACCTTCATGAGCAGCCTCGAGTACATCAGGATGACTGGATAATCCAAGATAGTTATTGGAGCACATATTGATCACTTTCCTGAGATTGGCTCCTGAAGGGAATTCGACTTCGATATCGGCTGCCTGGGAAGAATGGATAAACCTCTCTTCTTTAAAAATACCGGCATTCTGAATATCCGATAACTGGCTGGTGTAAAACTCCTTAACCTTGTTGCTGTAACTCATGGCTGATATTATTTATTTATGTACTGGTTTACAAGTTCAACGATCTTGTTCACCGAATCAAAGGCTTCCGGAGTGGCCTTGGATGGCGGTATTTTGATCTTGAATTTATTTTCAAGAAATACCAGCAGTGAAACCATAGAAAAGGAATCAACATATCCGCTGGATATCAAAGGTGAATCATAAGTAATATTTTCACCTTCATCAAGATATTCGCTTATGACATATTTACGGACCATTTCTTTAATATCTTCCATAATTATTAACAGTTTAGGTTTGTTCTTTATAAAGTTTCTGAATTAATCATTTTCCAGGGTGGAGATATCTCCGGTTTCCTCGCCCCATTCCCTTGCATGCAGCAGCCTCCTCATTATCTTACCGCTCCTGGTTTTTGGAAGTTTGTCCATAAATTCAACTACCTGGGGCATTGCAAGAGGAGACAATTTTTTTCTTATAAAATTCATTATCTCCAGTTCAAGATCCGGACTGGGAGTAAATCCGGGTTTAAGAGTAATAAAAGCTTTGACAACTTCCATATTTATTTCGTCAGGCTTTGCCACAACAGCTGATTCCCCGACTGCAGGATGTTCGAGCAGGGCAGATTCTACCTCAAAAGGGCTTACCAGATGTCCCCCGGTATTTATAACATCGTCATCACGGCCTACAAACCAGTAATATCCTTCATTGTCTATACTCGAACGGTCGCCTGAAAGATACCATCCATTTTTAAATTTTTCCCTGTATTTTTCTTCATTATTCCAGTAAGTTCTCATCATTGCCGGCCATCCCGGACGAAAAGCGATTAGTCCGATTTTGCCGGGCTCAGTAATAGGCTCATAATTTTCCGGATCAAGGACTGCACCTGTAATCCCAGGGAAGAGCCTTCCCATTGATCCCGGTTTTACTTTCATCCCGGGGAAATTTGTAATCATGATACAGCCTGTTTCTGTCTGCCAGAATGTATCATGAAATGGTTTTCCGAACATTTTTATTGACCAGATTACCGCTTCGGAATTCAAAGGTTCTCCAACACTTGCAAGGTGACGCAGACTAGAAAGATCAAATTCACGGACGATGTCATCTCCTGCTTTCATAAGCGACCTTATTGCTGTTGGCGCCGAATACCATACAGTAATTTTATAGTCATCGATGAATTTGTACCAGGCCTTCGCCGAAAAGCCCGCATCCAGAATACACTGGGTTATGCCAAGGCTCCATGGTCCGATGATCCCATAAGATGTTCCTGTCACCCATCCGGGATCAGCAGTGCACCAGTAAATGTCATTTTCCTGAAGGTCGAGAACCCATTTGGCAGTCAGATATTGTGCAATAAGTGAATAATGAACATGTTTTACGCCTTTTGGCTGTCCTGTCGTTCCGGAGGTATAATGAAGCAAAGAAGGTGATTCTGCAGTAGTTGGATAAATATCCAGATTTTCAACAGGAGCTGATTCATCCAGGCTGAAAGGAATTTCCCTGCTTTCCAGTTTTTTCGTTATGTTATGATCAACTATGATTATAAATTCAAGACCAGGAAGCCTGTCCCTAATCTTCCTGACTTTTGACAGATGCTTGCTTTGAGTAATAATTGCCCTTGTCTGTGCATTTTCGAGCCGGATAAAAAGAGATTCTTCCCCAAAAGCCGAAAAAAGCGGTTGTACAATTGCTCCTATCTTAAGAGTTCCGAGGAAGGATAAATATAATTCCGGGATCCTGTCCATGAACAGACATACCCTGTCTTCATTTCTGATTCCCAGGTTGCGGAGGAAATTTCCAATTACATTTCCGGCGATCCGGATATCATTGAATGTATATTGCTTTTTAACGTTCCCGAATCCTTCATAAATGAGAGCAGGCTTATCGGCCTTTCCCTTCAGGCAGATGCGGTCAGAACAATACCATCCTATATTCAATATATTTCCATCCTTGTACTCAAGTTCCTTTTCGGCGATGGACCAGTCAAAATCCCTGATCCTTTCCTCGTACAGACCGAAATTTGACATATAATATGTTTTAATGATTTACCTTGACATCCAAGATAAACAATTTTTTGATTTAATCCCAGTTGAGGATTACTTTTCCGCAGTTACCTTCTTCCATTGCATCGAAGCCTTTCTGGAAATCGTCGATATGGAAACGGTGTGTTATGACAGGATCAAGGTTTATACCTCCTATTATCATCTGCTCCATCTTGTACCATGTCTCCCACATTTCTCTGCCGTAAATTCCTTTAAGGGTAATGGCCTTAAATATTATGTCGCTCCATGGCAATTCGAAGTTTGAGGGAAGGATGCCGAGGAGTGAAATACTTGATCCGTTGTACATGTTATTAATCATTTCAACGAAGGCAGTTGGAGATCCCGACATCTCAAGGCCTATATCAAAACCTCTCATCCCCAGCTTTTTAACGGCGTCAGAGATTTTTTCTCCCTTTGAGGGGTTGAGCACCATGGTAGCCCCCATTTTTTTTGCTATATCGAGCCGGTAATCGCTAAGGTCGCTGGCCACGACAAATCTTGCTCCCGCGTATCTGGCTATGGCAACTGCCATGCTACCGATAAGACCCGATCCTGTTATAAGAACGTCTTCACCAAGAAGAGGGAAGGAGAGAGCCGTATGAGTGGCATTTCCGAAAGGATCCATTATTGCGGCCCACTCGTCGGGGATCCTTATGTCGAGAGGTATTACATTGGTAGCAGGTATTTTAACATATTCGGCGAAGGAGCCATCAATATGAACACCTATTCCGACAGTGTTTTCACACACATGTTTCTTGCCACGCCTGCAGTTCCGGCAATGACCGCAGGCCAGGTGACCTTCACCCGTAACCCTTTCTCCGATCTTAAGGTTTGTAACCCCAGGCCCCATCTTCTCGATGTGCCCCATATACTCATGGCCTATTACCATAGGGGTCTTTATTGTCTTCTGTGACCATTCGTCCCATTTGTAAATGTGGAGATCGGTGCCGCAGATAGCGGATTTCTTCACCTTGATAATTACATCGTTCAGGCCCGGTTCAGGAACCGGGACCTCCTGCATCCACAGACCTTTTTCCGGCCTGGCTTTTACGAGAGCTTTCATTGTTTTCATTGGAATATTACTTATAAAGATCTCAGCGCTAAAACACAAATTTAATATAATTATGTTCCACGGATACTGATAAATACCATACTATAATTTGTAAACCCTATTATCTATCTTTGTGATGTACGAAATCAACGACATATTATGCACAAGGTAAGAGTACGTTTTGCACCAAGTCCCACAGGTCCCTTGCACATAGGAGGAGTACGGACAGCGCTTTATAATTATTTGTTCGCGAAAAAGCACCATGGGGTTTTTATTCTGAGGATTGAAGACACCGATCAGGCACGATTTGTTGAAGGAGCTGAAGGTTATATAATCGAAGCGCTCAGATGGTGCGGAATAACAGTAGATGAGGGTATAAATGAAGGAGGAAATTATGCACCATACCGCCAGAGCGAAAGGAAAGAAATCTACCGGCAATATGCCGATATGCTGGTAGAAAAAGGTGATGCATATTATGCTTTCGATACTCCTGACCAGCTTGAAAAAATGAGAGAAGCCGCCGTGGCGGAAGGCAGGACATTTATATACAATGCATCAAACAGGGGTATGCTTCACAATTCGCTTTCGATGAAAGAAGATGAATGTGAAAGATTGCTGGCTTCCGGCGAACAGTATGTGATCAGATATAAAATGCCCGCAGAAGAGGAGATCCATTTCAACGATCTCATAAGAGGAAATATGGTGGTTAACACCGGTACCCTTGATGACAAAGTGCTTTTTAAATCAGACGGAATGCCGACCTATCATCTTGCAAACATAGTCGACGACCATCTGATGGAGATCAGTCATGTTATAAGGGGGGAAGAATGGCTGCCTTCACTTCCTCTTCATGTATTGATGTACAGGTCGTTCGGATGCGAGGTTCCTGCCTTTGCACATCTTCCGCTCATACTTAAACCGGACGGCAAAGGTAAGCTAAGTAAACGCGACGGAGACAAGATGGGTTTCCCTGTCTTCCCTCTTTACTGGCCTTATGGCGAAACAGCCAAAGGATACCGCGAAGAAGGATATTACCCTGAAGCCTTTATAAACATGCTGGCACTCCTGGGCTGGAATCCGGGTACCGAAAAGGAGATTTTTTCCATGGAAGAATTGATTGAAGCTTTTTCGATTGAGAGAGTTCATAAGGCGGGTTCACGTTTTGATCCGGACAAGGCAAGATGGTTCAATCATATCTATCTTCAGCAGAAGGAAAATAAACAGCTTGCCATAGAATTCAGGGAGTTCCTCAGGGCCAGGGGTTTCCATTATGACATTATCCGTCTGGAAAAACTTGTTGCAATGGTTAAGGAGAGAGTCAGTTTTGTTAAGGATTTATGGACGGAGACAGACTTCTTTTTTGAAAGCCCTGATGCGTGGGATAAGGATATTGTGGCGAAAAGATGGAAGCCGGAATCTCCGGTTATACTGGCAGAACTCAGGGATACTATGGCTAATCTGCCTGATTTTTCAGCTGAAGAAACAGAGAAAATTGTCAAATCGTGGATCGAAGCAAAAGGATACAGCACAGGACTGGTAATGAATTCACTCAGGCTGGTAGTGGTGGGTGCTTTGAGGGGTCCGCATCTTTTCGACATCATCTCCTGGATAGGCCGCGAAGAAACGCTCATACGTATCGACAAAGGCATTGACACATTAGGGCAGATACAAAAATGAATTATCCCGCTCAGGGCGATTATATTGACATTCACACTCATGGTTCTGAACCCTTACCGGGGATTTTCACCGTCGAAACCCTTATGGCACATGAAAACAGGGAGCCTGTTGATCTGAAGGGAATTACATTCACCACCGGCATACATCCCTGGCACCTGGATGAGGAAAACAAGGACTTGTTGCTGGGAAGGGTGAGAGTTCTTGCCGCCAGTTCGCATATTGCAGCTATCGGCGAGGCCGGCTTTGACAGGATAAGAGGTGCTTCTGCCCCTTTGCAGAAGGAAATCTTCGAAAAACAGGTTATCATTTCAGAGAAAAATCACAAACCACTGGTTATTCACTGTGTCAGAGCCTGGGATGAACTGCTGAGCGAACATAAGCGGCTCAGACCTAAGATGCCCTGGCTTGTCCATGGTTTCAGGGGCAAGCCGGAGCTGGCATTACAGCTGGTTGCAAAAGGAATGTACCTTTCATTCTGGTTTGAATTTGTTCTGAGATCTGAGTCGGCAGCGCTTCTTAAAAGAGTGCCGCCACAAAGGATATTTCTTGAGACAGACGGCGCCGGCGTTGATATCAGGGACATATATAAAAAGGTAAGCGCAGACCTGAAAATTGCTGAGGAGAAGTTAAAGACATTAATATACTCCAACTTTCATGAATTCTTTAAGTTAAACCTTCGTACTACTTAGTGTTCCCGATACTACCTGGACCTTCGTGTTATTTGTATTATTTCTTTTTTTACCACGAAGGGACACAAAGTATACACAAAGGCACACTAAGGATAAATGTTATTTATGGAAAACTGGCTTTCGCGGACGGAGATGCTGATTGGAAACGAGGCCCTGGCAAAACTCAGGGATTCGCGGGTTCTTGTCGTGGGACTTGGGGGAGTGGGAGCTTATGCGGCAGAGATGATATGCCGTGCAGGAGTTGGATCCCTGACCATTGTCGACGGAGACAAAATTCATCCATCAAACAGGAACAGGCAGCTGCTTGCCCTTGAAAGCACAAACGGAAAAAGCAAAGCCGGGTTAATGCAAGCCAGACTTCTTGATATAAATCCCGGCATAAAGGTCACCGCGATAAATGAATATATCAGGGATGACAGGATGATCGAAGTCCTTGATGAAGGATTTGATTACGTGATTGATGCCATTGACACGCTCTCTCCGAAGATCTTCCTTATTTATCATTCGCTTCACCGTAAGTTTCCGGTTGTAAGCTCAATGGGATCGGGGGGTAAATTTGATACTGAACAGGTAAGGATATCAGATATATCGGATACAAGCGACTGTAAACTTGCAAAGATACTCCGGAAGCGACTGCACAGGCTGGGTGTCAGAGAAGGCTTCAAAGCCGTATGGTCAACCGAGAAGGTCGACAGGGAAAAAATAGTCCCCGCAACAGGAGAACCAAACAAGGCATCCTCTGTGGGGACAATTTCATACATGCCTGCAGCATTCGGCATAGCATGTGCATCAGTTGTTATCAGGGATATTGCAGGCTTATGATCCCGGTACCCGGCTTCTGCGACAAAAGAGTTTATTTTTCTTTTTTATCAGGTGTTGCGTTGTTAACCTGTTTTGCTGTAAAACCAAGCTTTTCGATCGATCTTTTTATCGTGGCGGGATTGTTCTTTTTAGTGTCGTAGGTTACTGTCACTTCTTTTGAACCCAGATCGCAGCGTACATCCTTAATTCCCTTATCCTGAGGTAGGTTTGTCATGATCTTGTTAACACAGTTGTCACAGTCGATGGAAGTGCTGAACTTCACAGTTTCGGTTTTTTTCCCCTTCTCCTGTGCATTGAGGATAAACGGCACTGAAGCAAGAAGTAAGACGATAAAAAGTTTCTGAATTGTTTTCATGATTTTAATTGTTTTTAAATGTTATACATCGCGGTTAAAGAATATTCTGAATCCTCCGTAGATCTTTCTTCCGTGTACCGGACCCCAGATAAGACCGGAATCGAAATAATCGCCGAAAGGATTTGCAGCATCAATGATCGGGTCGTGCTGCCTGAAATTTGTAAGGTTATCGGCACCCAGATATATGTTCCATTTTTTGAAGTTCCTGGTTATCTGTGCATTCATCAGCACAAATGGCCTGAATTCATCGTCGCGTCTGAACTCTTCAGGATTTGCTTCAGTTGACGGAACTCTACCGGGTCCGTTTAGCTGGAGGGTATAATCGTACTGCCATTTCCGCAGGCGGGTAAGCCACGATGCGGTAAGCAGGCCCTTGTACCTGCTGGTAAGGGGTTTCTCCATCAGGGTGCCGTCGATGGTCATTTTGACATCGTTCCATCTCCATGCTGCCAGGATATCAAAACCCTCAATGACGGTAGTCGATGCTTCCAGATGAAGGACATTGGAATACGATTTTCCGTCGAGGTCATAGAATCTGACTTCGTTGATATCGGCATCCATGTCGGTGATGATCTGGTTAATGAAGCTGGTACGAAATACCTCGCCGGATAGTTTTATTGTTCTGCTTCCTGCAGGTATAGATGCAATAAGACTTAAACCTGCATTCCAGGCTTCTTCTATCCCGGGCCTGGGGGTGATAAGCATTCTCCTGCTGCTGGCAAGGAGGAAGGCATTTTCAGCCAGGATGTTGCCTGCGCGAAAGCCTTTGCCGGCTGAGGCCCTGAGGGTAAGGAGAGGATTTATAACATAGCGAAGATGGACCCTCGGGGTGATGAGAGTCCCGTACAGATTATGGAAGTCACTTCTGATCCCTGCAATCAAAGTCATCTTTGCGCTGTCGGTATAGGTGTACTGGGCAAATATCCCGGGTACCGATTCCCGGCGGCTGTAAGACAGACTGTCGAGATGCTCGTCGTAAAGATCATACTTATAGCTTAATCCGGCATCGAGAGTGTGTTTGCCGGGGCCGGGATTCCACTGGAAAAGAAGGTTGCTATAGTAGGTTTCCTGTGTTCCGTCATACGATCTTCTGCCGATAAATGATTCCTGGCTGTGCCATGCCACATTCTGTATCCATCCTACCGACATTGACTGGTTCGGGCCGAACACACCACCGGTTTTGGTAAAAGCTTCTGCCCTGCGTGTATTTATCTTTATTCCAAAGCCGTCGGTCCAGGTATCCGGATTCTCAGGCTGATAAGTGAACTGACCGCCTGTTCTCTCCTCGTCAAGGTATTTTATCCCTGCCCTGAAGGTAAACCTGTCGGTCATGTAATCCCACCTGTTGAAAATATTGTACTGTACAATGTCGGGTTCATCCCTGAAACCGTCCTGATTATGGTCGGAAGTTGTATTCTGAAGCTCTCCGTGCAGTAACAGCATGGTACTCAGGCGGCTGCTGAGGATAACCGATGAGTTTGCGTTAATCTCCTTCCTGCCGGCGTCGCTGGCGAATCCGTTCAGATAAAATTTCTCGCTTGTGCGTGGTTTTTTATACTCAACATTTATCTGGCCGGCCATTGACTCATATCCGTTTCTCACCGACGATGTCCCTTTCGAAATCTGGATGGATTCCATCCATGGGCCGGGGATATAGTTAAGTCCGTAGGCTGTGTTCAGGCCATAAACGGAAGGGATGTTCTCGGTGAGTATCTGTGTGTAGGTTCCTGCAAGTCCAAGGAGCTGAATCTGTTTTGCCCCTGTTGCGGCATCGGCATAGTTTACATCAACGGAAGCATTGGTTTCAAAACTCTCCGACAGGTTACAGCATGCTGCCTTGCATAGTTCCGCTCCTGTGATGTTAACGGTAAGAACAGGGTCGACTCTGTTAATAAAAGAACCTGGAGCCCTGTCGGAAATTATTATTTCAGCTATCTCTGTACCCTGAGAAAGAGGATGTGTAATATATTCGTCGGAGGGTTCAACGGTGATCGTGTCGGTTTTGTATCCTACAAAACTTACAACCAGCCTGTCGGATTCTTTTACACGTCTGATGCTGAACCAGCCTGCAACATTTGTTGTTGTACCCACCGTTGTTCCGGCCCACACCACGTTGGCGCCCGGAAGCCCCAGCTCATCATTGTCGGAAGAATCGAATATCTTGCCCTCCAGCTTTTTCTGGCCCGGTGAGATGAGCGGGATCATCAGCAGGCACAGCAATAATTTAATCTTGTTTGTTTTCATCCTGAAAAATTGAAAAAATGAAACATGAGGGCACAGTAATTTTGCCCCGTAATAAATGATACAATTTTTACAGGAAGAAAATCAGGATATTAAGCAGCAATACGAAATGACAAGAAAACGCCCGCCATGTTTATTGCGGATAGGGAAGTCAGACCTTAGAGTCTCATGTGTAAATATAAGTCCTTGTATATCTGTTTGATAAGCTGCCTTTTCGGGGGCCGGTGCATCGGTTTTATCCGGATGGGCATAATTAACCAGCTTAATTCTGTCAATCCTGAAATGGCAACATTCTCCTTCAAGAGAGCAGGTTTTATCGGTGTTATCCTCTACTCCGGCAAATTCACAACAGTCATCAACAGGAGCTACCGGAGGCAGGAATATGCCGGATTCAACGGAGTGATCGTCGCAGTGGGCACAGAAATGTGATATTACAGTAATTCCTGTGCTTCCGGCCAAAAACAGCATACCGAGAAGAACAGAGAACAATGCCGGTATCACATTAACTTTTTTCACGATCGTCAAAGATATGAAAAAAAGATCATCCACTTATTAGAACATCGCTGCGGGAGTTTTGTTCAGTTCTGTTTCTGTGAACTTCTTTTAAATATAAAATATGCCGGAATGCCGATGGCTACTGTAGCGAGGGCTATTGCTGATTCTCCGGGTCTTTCGAGGAAGGAAAGCACGAGGATCATTATTCCTGCAGCTATATAGATGATCTGAGTCACAGGGAATCCGGGGATCTTTACCACACTTTTACCTGAAGATCTCAGTATAAACAATCCGGCTACCGTAAGGACGGGAAAGATGCCGAGGGCGAAGCCCATATAGGTCAGTATTTGTTCGAATGAACCCGATAGTGCCAGAATACATGCAATAAGGCACTGCAGAAGTATGGAATTTGAAGGAACGCCGAAACGCGGATGTATTTTTGCCACCGACCTGAAAAAGAGCCCGTCTTTTGCCATCGAATAATAAACCCGGGGGCCTATGATAATGAAAGCACTCAGTGAAGAGAAGAGGGCAAAGCCTATCAGCAGTGAGAAGAGCACCTCGGCAGGCTGGCCGAAGAGATTTCCCATGGCGAGGCCACCTACCGAGATCACATCTTTCATCTGTTCGGGGCTGATAGCATAAACATACAGTATGTTAATAGCCACGTACAGTATTATAACTATTCCGGTTCCATAGATAAGTGAAAGGGGCAGTGTCTTTTTTGGATCCCTGATCTCGGCTCCCAGGTATGTTGAGGCATTCCATCCGCTGTATGCGAACATTATCCACATAAGGGAGAGGCCTGTAGTTTTCCAGCCTGCGAATCCGGGTTGGGAAATGCTGTCGCGGCTGAAGTTTGTAAAAGTACCTTCGGGGGATGAGAATCCGGCCACAAGGAGAACAGCAATAAGCAACACTTTGAGAACGGTAAGAACATTCTGAACCCTGGCTCCTGTTTTTATGCCCCGGTAATGGATAATGGTGAAGATGATGATCACACTGAGGGAGATGATCTTTTTAGTCCAGCTCTCGTTCAATATCCCCTCAGAACCAAGCCATCCTGTTAATCCGGGCCAGGCTCTGCAGAGATATTCGCTGAACCCCATTGCCGAAGCTGCAATGGGAGCCGAGAATCCGACAATGAATGAAACCCAGCCGCTCAGGAAACCGAAAACAGGATTAAATATCCTGGACAGAAAAAGATATTCACCTCCTGCGCCTGGCATGGCGGCTCCCAGTTCGCCGTACGACAGCGCTCCGCAAAGGGCTATAAGGCCTCCGGCTATCCAGAGAATGACCATCAGCAACGGATTGTTCAGTCCTGTCATCAGGAGACCGGAAGTGGTGAAGATCCCGGCTCCTATCATGTTGGCAACGACTATGTTTGTGGAAGGGAAAAGTCCCAGTTTTCTCTGCAGATTCTCTTCAGCCATAGGAGAAGATGCTTATTTTTTGGATTTTTTGTAACTTATTGAAAGACCTCCTCCGTTGTTGTTGACTGTAGTTTCGTAGTTTGGCAGACTTTTTACATATTCAAGAAACTCGGCCTGTCCGCCATAACCCCGGTAGCCTCTGCCCCTGTCATATACATTATGGGCTGTAAAGCAACCTCCTGTTTTAAGTTTGGGGTCGGTATCGATAAAATAATTTTTATACCAGTCCTTATCGGCATCGCTGAATACAAAATCGAAAGGTCCTTTGAGTTCCTTTACCAGGCTGTGGGCGTCAGCAAGCCTGGCATCAATATATTGCGACAGCCCTGCCTGCCTGAAATTCTCCAGAGCCTTTTTATGACGGGTTTCGTCTATGTCGATTGTGATAAGTTTGCCTCCGGTCTTGCTTAGTGCCCATGCTATCCATATCCCGGAATGGCCTGTAGAAGTCCCTATCTCGAGAGCACTTTTGTAGTTGTTTTTTACGATTATGTCATAAAGCAGCTGGCCGTCGACCGATGGAACATTCATGTCGTACCATTGCCCGGCATGGTCGGCAAGGAACTTTTTCACCCTGGCATCGAGTCCGGGATTTTCATTTAATGACTGTGCGAACGAACCTTGTGTATTTATCATTACTGCAGAGATCGTTAGTAAAGCCAGGAAATAAAACACTTTCAATTTATTCATATTATATGAGTATCGGGAATCATGAATATAACATTAAATTTTTATCACTTAAACCCCCTTCCCAACCTTCCCCCACGGGGGAAGGAG
>JAFGXX010000184.1 GCA_016936435.1 Bacteroidales bacterium | reverse complement strand
TTTTGGATTTCGGATTTTGGACCTGAATGAAAAAGAAATACAGGAAAGGCAGAAAAGAGGTAGCACGGTTCATGAGGCGCCTCTACCGTAAGGGTCTGACTACCACTTCGGGAGGTAACATAAGCCTCAGGGTATCCGGCGACATTATCCTTATTACCCCTTCGGCAACCGACAAGGGAGAAATGAGATGGAAGGAAATAGGCATTATGACCATTCACGGAGAAAACCTTACTCCTGAGCATAAGCCTTCCATAGAATCGGAGATGCACCTCAGCATATACAAAACAAACAGCAATGTAAAGGCCATCGTTCATGCTCATCCCGTTTATGCATCGTCGTTCACAGCCATGAACAGCAAACCTGACACCAGCCTTACTGCCGAGGCCAGGGCAATATGCGGTGAACCGGTGTTTGTCCCCTATGCTCTTATGGGCAGCAGCGAACTGGCGGAAGTTACAGCCCGGTACTCTGAAAAAGCCGATGTAATGCTTCTCGAAAACCATGGAATAATAACCACCGGTGCCTCTCTTCTGAATGCATTCGATAAAATTGAGGTCCTTGAAAACGCCGCCAAAATGACCATAATTACTTCTCTGGCTGGTAAAAGTAAAGGCCTGAATCAAAAGCAACTTCGCGAAATTGATAAACTGTTCCGATGATAAGAGGGGTTCTTTTTGATATGGACGGAGTGCTTGCCGACTCAGAAGATTATATCTGCAGGGCAGCAATCACTATGTTCAGTGAAACTGGCATTCAGGCTGCGCCGGAAGATTTTAAACCTTTTGTCGGGACAGGCGAAACCTGTTATATCGGCGGTGTGGCTAAGAAATATGGTCTTGAGGCCGACATTGAAAAAATAAAGGCCCGTACTTATGAAATCTACTGCGAAATAATAAAAGGCAATCTGAAAGCCCTTCCCGGAGCCGTCGAATTTGTCAAAGAGGTCCTCAGGAGAGGCCTGAAAGCAGCTGTTGCCACCAGCGCCGATGAAGTGAAGATGTATGCCAATCTCAGGGAAATAGGAATGCCTGCATCGATCTTTCATGCCACCGTGAACGGACTCGAGGTTGAAAAACGGAAACCTTCACCAGATATATACCTGAAAGCATGTGAAAAGACAGGCCTGAGACCGGAAGATTGTCTTGTGGTTGAAGATGCAGTAAGCGGCATACGTGCTGCCAAAGCTGCCGGATGCAGATGCCTGGCTCTTGAAACATCTTTCGACAAGTCGCTCCTTTACGAAGCTGACTGGATATGCAAGGACCTCTCGGAAGTACCCGAACAGGCACTAAACTGGTAAATCGTAACTATATGAAAAAAAGAAGACTTGGTAAAACAGATATTATGGTATCCGAACTGGCCTTCGGCGCCTGGGCTATAGGCGGCTGGATGTGGGGCGGAGCTGATTCAAAAGACGCTGTCAGGGCAATGGAGACAGCCATCGACAACGGCATGACAACCATCGATACCGCATCTGTCTATGGCTTTGGACTGAGTGAGGAACTGACTGCGGAAGCCATCAGGGGAAAAAGAGATAAGGTACAGGTGCTAACCAAGTTCGGGATGGATTGGAAAGAGAAAAAAGGGGAATTCTTTTTCGACACAAAAGATAATGCAGGTAACAGCCTGAGCATATACAAACATGCCTCGAAGGAAAAAGTCATAAGTGACTGCGATGAAAGCCTGAGACGACTCAGGACCGATTATATCGATTTGTTCCAGATACACTGGCCCGACAGTACAACACCTGTTTCGGAAACAATGGAAGCTCTCGAAATACTTGTAGCAAAAGGCAAAATAAGGGCCGGAGGCGTCTGTAATTTTTCCGCAGATCTTATGCTGGCAGCATCCGGCAGTTTCAAAATAGCCTCAAACCAGCTTCCCTACAGTATGGTGAGAAGAGACATAGAAAAGGATGTGATCCCCGTGGCAATTGAAAAAGAAATTTCCATACTTGCATATTCACCTCTCCAGAGAGGATTGCTTACAGGCAAAATTAAACCCGGCCACCAATTTGAAGAAGGAGATACCAGACCATCAACACCTTATTACAAAGAGCCTAACCTTTCGAAAATCCTGTCCTTTCTGCAAAGGATAAAGACCTTTGCCGACAATCACCATGCAAGCCTGGCACAACTGGTCCTCAACTGGACAACCCGACAACCCGGGATAACTTGTGTTCTTGCAGGAGCACGGAATCCCCTTCAGGTGCTTGATAACCTCGGGGCTGCAAAATTTGTTCTATCAGATAATGAGATTAACAAGATCAATAATTATATTTCAGAATTATCAATCGACACAAAGATCTGACATGGTGAAACCTAATTTTCTGGCAGAACTGCCATGGCTCGACAAAATAAGAAAGACTACCGGGATAGGATCCATACCAGCATACAGGGAAGCAAACGGCCATATTCACACACCATATTCCTTCAGTGCCTTCGATAAAATCGACACTGTTTTCAGCATGGCCAGAGAAGAAAAAATAGACATCCTCGGGATAAACGACTTTTATGTTACCGACGGATATGATGCTTTCGCTGAAGGATGCACCCGTAATAACATATTCCCTCTTTTCAATATTGAATTTATAGGCCTGCTTAAAAAAGAACAGAAACAGGGCATCAGAATTAACGACCCCAACAATCCCGGAAGGATCTATTTCAGCGGCAAAGGCCTCGACTATCCTTTCAACCCAGGTTTTTTCACACGAAAGAGGATGAAGAAGATGATCGACGAGAGCCAGAAACAGATAATGGCTATGGTCGATAAACTGAATGAACTGACAGCTAAAGTAAATCCCTCGATCAGGCTCACCTATGAAGAAATAAAGAGCAGATATGCCCACGACCTTGTTCGCGAACGACATCTGGCAAAAGCCCTCAGAATCGTTGCAGCAGAAAATTACCCCGAAGAAAAAGATCAACTTGAGTTCATTCAGGCTCTTTGCGGTGATCGTAAGATAAAAGCCGGCACGACACAACCGGCTATGCTTGAGAACGAGATAAGATCATACCTTCTTAAAGCCGGAGGCGATGCATTTGTGCCGGAAAATGCCGGTTCTTTCCTTCCTCTCTCCAAAATCATAAAAATAATTACAGGTGCAGGAGGGATCCCCTGTTATCCTGTTCTTCTTGATGATCCTTCCGGAAATTACACTGAATTTGAAGCCGACCCGGGCAGGCTGCATAAAAGACTCTCATCGCTGGATGTTGGCTGTATCGAACTCATCCCCGGAAGAAACGATATTGGAAAACTGAAAGATTTCGTCGAATATTTCTACCGGAAAGGGTATGTAATAACTTTCGGGACGGAACATAACACACCCGATCTTATACCACTTACAGTTACGGCAAGGGGGAAACAGCCCCTCGATGAATCCTTAAAGAAAATTGCATGGGAAGGAGCCTGTGTGATTGCGGCACACCAGTACCTCAGAGCACACCACAGACAGGGCTATGTGCTCGAAGACGGAAATCCCAGCCGCAGCCAGAGAGACGACCTCGCTCAAACAGGAAAGATGATAGTAGAATTCTATTTAAACAGAAAATAAAATGGAAGAGCAACTGAAGGACCTGATCGAAATATCACGTTTCTACGGAGCCGACAACGAATTCGTAATTGCAGGAGGAGGAAATACATCCTTCAAAAATGATAACACACTATGGGTAAAGGCCAGCGGAGAACCACTGGCGCAGCTTACCCTTGAAGGACTTGTAGCTCTCGACCGCAACAAGCTGCGAAAAATTTCATCTGCTACCTATTCCGACGATTCCTTCAGAAGAGAAGAAGAGGTTAAAAACGATCTCAACGCGGCAATCATCGACCCATCGAAGAACAAAAGACCTTCGGTTGAAACATCACTTCATGAAATGATCAGGTACAATTTTGTCGTTCACCTGCATCCGACTCTCATCAACGGCGTCCTCTGCAGCAGAAACGCAAAGAACCTCAGCGTTAAGTTTTTCGGCGACACAGCACTGTTCGTACCTTATACCGACCCCGGCTATATTTTGTTTAAGAAACTGGAAAATGAAATTGAAGGCTACCGTTCAAAATCCGGTCGCGACCCACAGATAATCCTTCTTGAAAATCATGGAGTGTTCGTAGCTGCAGACACAACAGCCGAAATCAAAAAGATATATGACAATATCTTCGCTGCCGTCGAGAAAGAAGTTCCCGGGATCAATGACATAGAGGAACTTCCATACAATCCGGTCATGAACATGGTCCTTCCCGCCCTGAGGATGATGCTGTCGGAAGACAAACCCAAAGTAATCAGGTACAGGCATAATTCTCTTATCGCAAAGTATTACCAGGGACAGAAAGAATTCAATAATATAGCACATCCGCTTATCCCCGACACAATCGTTTACTGTAAAACAAGATACCTGTTTATCGAACAGTCATCTTCTCCTGAAAGATTACTTGATTCACTCAGGACACAGCTGCCAAGATTTAAGAACGAATACGGCTACCTGCCTAAGGTATTAGTTATCAAGAACATGGGGTTATTTGCGGCCGACGACAACTACTCTGCTGCAGAATCAGTCCTCGACGTTTTTGAAGACCTCATAAAGATAAGTCATTATGCTCTTCAGTGCGGAGGTATAAAACTCCTTACTCCCGACCAGGTTTCCTTCATCGATCAATGGGAAGTTGAGAACTATCGGCGCAAAGTGGCAAAAGCAACCGATGCGGGTAATAATCTTGCAGGCAAAACGGCAGTAATAACGGGCGCGGCACAGGGCTTCGGCGCCGGTATTGCAGAGGCACTTTTCAGACTGTCGGTCAATATAGTTGTCGCCGACCTGAATCAGGAAACCGGAGAAGAATTTGTCAGAAAACTCAATTCTGAAAAATCTTCAGCATGGGCTTCGTTTCACAGAACAGACGTCTCTGATCATGAATCTGTCAGAAGTCTGGTTGAACACACTGTAAGCCAGTTTGGCGGTCTTGACCTGTTTGTAAGCAATGCCGGTATACTAAGGGCAGGAAGTCTTGAGGAAATGGACCCTGACGTCTTCTCAAAAACAACACAGGTTAACTACAACGCTTATTTCTACTGCACAAAATATGCTTCGGCGGTCATGAAAATTCAAAACGAGGCAAGACCTGGCTATTTCACCGATATCATCCAGATAAATTCAAAGTCGGGACTGAAGGGCAGTAATAAAAACTTCGCCTATGCCGGAGCAAAGTTTGGAGGCATAGGACTAACCCAGTCTTTCGCTCTTGAACTTGCCCCTCACAGGATCAAGGTTAACTCAATTTGTCCGGGTAACTTCTACGAAGGACCGCTATGGTCCGATCCCCATAACGGTCTCTTTGTGCAATACCTCAGGACAGGAAAAGTTCCGGGAGCAAAGACTGTTGACGACGTCAGGAAATACTATGAAGATCAGGCACCGCTGAAACGGGGTTGCAGACTTGAAGATGTGATAAAGGCACTGCTTTACATCATCGATCAGGAATACGAGACCGGTCAGGCTGTCCCTGTAACAGGCGGACAGATTATGCTGGGATAGGAGTGTGAGGGCGTGAGGGGGAGATTACCTCGCTGCGCCCGCAATGACAAGTGATGAAAAAGTTAAATCCCCTTCTCTTGGAGAGCCTGTCCCGCTTCAGCGGGAGGTAGGGGTGGGTTAATAAATATAATGAAGCACGAAGCACGAAGTTGGAAGTTGCCACTAATTAAGTCCCCTCCTCCGGAGGGGCTAGGGGTGGGTAAAAGAGATTGCTTCGCTACGCTCGCAATGACAGTGAAAATATTTATACGATTGCCATGAAAACAAAAGCAGTCAGGATTTACGGAAAGAAAGACCTTCGTCTTGAGGAATTTGAACTTCCGGAGATGAAAGACGACGAGATACTTGCACAGGTTATCTCCGACAGCATCTGCATGTCTTCACATAAGGCTGCCCTGCAGGGAGCTGACCATAAACGCGTACCCGACGACATACATGTCAATCCTACAATGATCGGTCATGAATTTTCAGGGATAATCATGGAAGTAGGAAAAAAATGGCAGCATAAATTCCGTAAGGGACAGAAATTCTCAATCCAGCCGGCCATGCCTCAGACAGGTTCTCTCGACGCTCCGGGATATTCATTCCGTTATATTGGCGGAGACGCCACTCACATAATCATCCCAAATATAGTAATGGAGGCTGATTGTCTGCTACCCTATGACGGTGAAGCTTTTTTCCCTGCCTCACTCTCCGAACCCATGTCATGTGTGGTGGGAGCCTTTCATGCCAGCTATCATATACCTCCCGGCACCTACAATCATGAAATGGGTATCCGCGAAAACGGTAAAATGGCCATCCTGGCAGGGGTGGGGCCCATGGGCCTCGGAGCCATCGATTATGCCCTCCACAACCCTGACCGCCGTCCCGGTCTGCTCGTTGTGACCGACATCGACGACAGCAGGCTGGCAAGAGCTTCATGCCTTTTTACTCCTGAACATGCAGCCGGACTTGGGATCAAGCTGGTGTACATAAATACTGCCAAAGTCGATGATCCTGTCAGGCACATGAGAGAGCTTTCAGAAGGCACGGGTTTTGATGATGTTTTCGTATTTGCACCGGTAAGACAAGTCGTCGAACAGGGCGATGCCATACTGGGCTTCGACGGCTGTCTGAATTTCTTTGCCGGCCCGACAAATCCTGAATTCAAAGCCGAATTCAACTTCTACAACGTACATTATGCATTTACCCACATCGTGGGTACATCCGGCGGAAACACAGACGACATGCGTGAATCGCTCAGGCTTATGGGCGAAGGAAAGATCAACCCTGCGATGATGATAACCCACATTGGAGGACTTGATGCTGTCGTGGACACGACACTGAACCTGCCTCAGATACCTGGTGGAAAAAAACTTATCTACACCAATATATCTATGCCGCTGGTTTCTCTTTATAAGCTTAAGGAAAAAGGGGCCGATAATATATTATACGCAAAACTGCACGAAATTGTTGCGCAAAACGACTATATATGGTCGCTTGAGGCTGAAAAATTCCTTTTGGCGAACGCAACACCAATTTAATTCTTCCTCTGTGAAACT